>JAPPOW010000146.1 GCA_028817775.1 Candidatus Melainabacteria bacterium
TGCATGCGTATTGGTGCTGTACACAGTGTGGTCTTTGCTGGTTTCTCGGCGCAAGCACTTAGAGATAGAATCACTGGACTTGATTCTCATTTCATTATCACTGCTGATGCTTTGTTTCGTCGCGGTAAAGTAGTACCACTACTTGAAACGGTCAAAGAAGCAATCACGGGCTTAGATACAGTCAAGCAAGTAATTTGCTTAGATCGAATCAAACAAGTTGATTCTAATTTTGATGATTCAGCTTTGCAGCAATCAATCCCTCAACTCAGAACCTGGGATATAAGTAGTTATGAAAGCATTTGTGAACCGGAGCAAATGAATGCTGAAGACCCTAGCTTTGTATTGTTCACCAGTGGTTCGACTGGTAAGCCCAAAGGCTTGCAGCACAGTCAAGCAGGCTATCTACTTTGGACCATGCTAACAAGCAAGTGGGTCTTTGATCTCAAGCCAGAAGATATTTATTGGTGTACTGCTGATATTGGTTGGATCACCGGACACAGCTATGTCACATACGGACCACTAGCCAATGGCGCCACAATCTTTATTACTGAAGCGGCACCCAATTACCCTGATGAGTCTCGCTTCTGGTCACTGATTGAGAAGTACAAAGTAAGTATTTTCTACACTGCACCGACTGCTATTAGAGCGTTTATGCAGTGGGGTTTGGAGCATGTTAAGAAACATGACCTTTCAAGCTTACGCTTATTAGGCAGTGTTGGTGAACCTATCAACCCAGCTGCTTGGCATTGGTTCTATGAACATATTGGCTATAGCAATTGTCCAATAGTAGATACTTGGTGGCAAACAGAAACTGGCGGCATTGTGATTACAACCTTGCCTGGTATCCATACTATGAAACCTGGTTCTGCTGGTTTAGCCTTGCCTGGTATCAAAGCAGGTTTGCATTTCACAGCAGAAGATACTGAGCATGAAGCTGGTTTGCTTTACATCCAGGAGCCGATACCGAGCATGGCAAGAACAATCTACGGCAATGATGAAAGATATATCAAAACCTACTGGAATCTCAACGTCATTGCGAGGAACAAAGAGACGAAGCAATCCAATGCAAGGACTGTATATCTAGCTGGCGATGCCGCTATCAAAGATCAAGATGGCTATATTATGATCGAAGGACGCATTGATGATGTAATTAATGTTTCAGGTCACCGTCTTGGTACAGCAGAAATTGAATCAGCCCTAGTCGCTCACGAAGCTGTCAGTGAAGCAGCAGTGGTTTCAATTCCTCACGAAATCAAGGGTGAAGGCATAGTGGCATACACCGTCATTGCAAACAACTGTCATCCTGAGGACCCTGAGCGAAGAGAAGGGGACGTCAGGATCTCATCATCAAAGAACCAAGGGGATCCTGACGCCTTGCAGGCTCAGGATGACATAGTAGAACAACTCAAAGAACAAGTAGCTCAAGAAATTGGCTCCATCGCCAAACCAGAAAGAATCATAATTTGCAAAGCTCTACCTAAAACCCGCTCGGGCAAGATTATGCGTCGTCTACTGAAGGACATTGCTCAAGGCAAAGAACCACATGGTGATGTTTCTACTTTAGAAGATAAAATGGTATTAGAAGAATTAAGTCAAGCTTCAAGCAAAACTTTCGCTCGGAGTTGAATCAGTAGCTATTCTAGGTTTTGCTAGTGCTGTTTCTAGTGCAGTTCTCTCAGGATTAATACCAGTTGTAAATGACCTAGTCTTATTAAAACCATCTGCAAGAGTAGCTATCTCTGACAAAGTCCTTTCGAGCCTCGATAACAACTCAATAGCCATGTCTTTACGCTTAGTTCCATGAGGCTGATTCTCTACTCCGGTATCTCCTGAAGCAACTGCATCAGTACGATCATCATAATCATCTCTAGTAATTTGCTGGAGGCTGACTAACAAATATTTAAGTGAAGCTTTTGCGGTTGAATCGCCATCCGTAATAAAAGGTAACAAATTTTGAATCTGGCCTTGATTTAATCTAGCTACTTTTGCTTGAACTTCTTCTCTGATCTCACCCCAATCTTGCTCCTTGATCATCTGAAGAAGCTCCAATGCTGTTTTGCAAAACTCTATATCAGTCTTGGACAAAACCAATCTATTATCAACATAAATAGGCCTGAAGCCGTTAACACTAGTCACCATAATTACTCCTTTGTAAGTGCGGTTAAAGATATTTCCAATCTCTAAACTAGATTATATTATACAATTTATTTCTATTTTATGCAGCTTTAATATTGAAATTTACCTGCACAGCTTCAAGAGCCTCAGCTATTTTATCAGGGTTCTTACCCCCTGCTTGAGCAAAATTCGGTCTACCGCCACCGCCGCCACCACAAATCTGTGCTGCAGTGCGTACCGCGTTGGAAGCGTTGTAGCTAGAGTTCTTGTCCTTAACCAAGTCCTGGGAAGCTGCTGCCATAAAAGTTACTTTGGCAGAACTTGGGGCTGCCAAAAATACAAAGGCTTTGGAGCCAGAGTTTTCAAACTTAGACAATAGAGCTTCAGCCAAAGTTTTGACCGCATCACCTTCAAGCTCATCAGAGAAACTATCAGCCAAATTAAGAATCAAAATCTTCGCTTCTCCATTATCACTAGCTTGGGCTAATAAATCATCAGCTTGAGCCAGTACTAATTTTGCTTGAGCTTGTTTGCGCTGCTTTGCTTCTGCCTTAGCTGCTTCTTGAGCCGCCTGTTCATCCGCTTTAATTTTAGCTTTCGCTACTTCTTCAGCTTTAAACTGCTTGGCAAGATCACTAGCTAACATTTTGATACGGCGGATACCAGCAGCTACTGAACCTTCTTGCGCCAGTACCACTTCACCAATCTCACTTAAGTTAGAGACATGAGTACCACCACAAAGTTCTATTGAAGCTTTGTTATCACCTTCACCGACAAACAAAACTCTCACTTCATCATCATACTTGTCTTCAAAGAAACTTAGTGCGCCAGCAGCAATTGCATCATCATAAGCCATCACTTTGGTTTCCACCGGCAACTTAGCTTGAATCCAGTCATTGACCAGCTTCTCAGTTTGTTCAAGTTCATCTTTGGTCATAGCCCGGTCAAGGTTAAAGTCAAACCTAGTATATTCAGGACCAACTTGTGAACCCATCTGTTGAATTTGATCACCTAAGACTTTACGTAGTGCTGCTTGAAGCATATGGCAAGTAGTATGGTGCAAGCGAGTTAGATTACGGCGTTCAACATCGATGCTTGCAGTTACTTCATCCCCTGGGTTTAAACCCGAAGCATCATCGACGGTATGAATGAATATGCCCTCGACATTTTTCACTTTTTGAACCTTTGCATTAGATTGCTTCGCCTTGCTCGCAATGACGCCGGTGTCTGCAAGTTGTCCACCAGACTCTGCATAGAATGGAGTTTGATCCAAAACCATGCTATTGCCTTCAATAGCTAATACTTTTGCTAAGCTACTATCATTATCGTAGCCCAAGAACTTAGTAACACCATGCTCTTTCAAAATCCCAGCAACATAAGCATTGGATTCAACTGAAGTATCAAAATTACCAGAACTTGAAGCCTCAGAATGCTTCAGCTTAGCCTTCTCGTAGCCTTCAAGGTCCACCTCCAGACCCCGCTCACCGACTATGTCCCGGCTTAATTCAAGCGGAAAACCATAAGTAGAATAGAGATCAAAAATAAACTCACCGTCTACCAGTTTGTCATCCTGAGGAGCTTGCGACGTCAGGATCTCAATCCTTTCTTCAAGTATAGCCAAACCATTAGAGATAGTCTTAGCAAAGGCTTCTTCTTCTTTCTCACATACAGAAATAATTGAATCAGCATTAGCTTTCAACTCAGGGTAAGCAGCAGCATAAGCATCAATCAAATTAGAACAATGTTTATACAAAAATGCACTTGCTTCATTACGCAAGAGATAAACAAACCTTGCTGCCCGGCGAATAATCATCCGCAGCACATAACCGCGCCCAACATTACTAGGTCTAACACCATCAGCAATCAAGAAACTTAAACAACGTAAGTGATCAGTGATGATTTTGAGATAGAGATCATGCTCCTCAGACTTAGCATAGCTAGTACCCAAATCAGCAGCTAGTAAATTCAGTACTTTGAATAATTCATCTGTTTCAAATGAGTTATTAACTCCCTGTAAGATAGTCGCAATACGCTCTAAACCAGCACCAGTATCAATATTTTTCTTCTCTAGCGCTGTAAACTTGCCCTCTTCATCCTTAAAGAACTGCATAAAGACTAAATTCCAAATCTCGACGAATCTGTTGTCAAACTCTTCGCTGCCCAACTGGATTGCTTCGCTGTGCTCGCAATGACGGGTATCATAGTAAATCTCAGAACAAGGACCACAAGGACCAGTGGCTCCAGGAGGACCCCAAAAATTATCCTTGCGGCTCATTTCCCAGATACGTTTTTTACGATCTTCTTCGTCAGGAAAATCCTTGGCTAAAGTCTTAAGCCAAAGATCATAAGCTTCAGCATCCCTAGGATTAGAATCATCACCCTCAAAAATAGAGACATATAATTTATCAGCTTCAAGCCCAAGTTCATTACGAACAAAGTCCCAAGCCCAATCTATCGCTTCAGCTTTGAAGTAATCACCAAAACTAAAGTTACCCAGCATCTCAAAGAAGCTATGGTGACGTGTCGTACGCCCAATATTTTCAAGATCAGAATCTTTACCACCAACCCGAGCGCATTTTTGTACAGTGACAGCACGCGGCGGCTCAGGGGCTGGCTTAGTACCCATAAAAATCGGCACAAATTGCACCATGCCAGCAGCGTTCAATAATAAAGTAGGATTGTCTGGCACCAAAGAAGCAGAAGCAATATGCTTATGATTTTTGCTCTCAAAGAACTTAACCCAGGCTTCTCTTATTTCTTGGCAACTTAGTTTTTTCACAGCTTATATTTTAACCAAATTTACGCTGATCTTCCTTATTATTAAGCTCTTGACGTTCGGCTTCAAGTGCACGCAAACGCTCACGCTCAGCCTTACGCTTCTCAGCTTCTTCTTTCAACAAAGCCTTGATTTTTTCAGGAGTACGGCTAGTAGCCAGCTCCAAGAAATTCTCAAACGGAATCTTCTCAAAGCTACCAGCATGAACTTGTTCTAGCACCGCAAAGACTTCATCTTTATCCATGGTTTCTTTTTGAAGTAGTATTTGAGAAACTGCAAGCAATTCTTCTTTCTTCTCAACCAGTTTAGCTTTAACTTCTTCGTACATTTTTTGAATCAAGTTTTGTACTTCTTGATCAATCTTGCCAGCATAATCTTCACTATAATTTTTAGTAGTGTACTCACCTTCCAAGAAAGGATTACCCTGACGCTCACCATAAGCAACAATCCCCAAATCCTCATTCATACCAAATCGAGTGATCATAGCTCGAGCAATCGCTGTGCAGCGCTCCATATCATTGGAAGCACCACTCGTAACTTTATCCACTCCAAAAATTATTTCTTCAGCAGCCCGCCCACCGAGCAAGACTCGCATCTCAGTTTCAAGCTGCTCCTTGGATTGAGAAACTTTGTACTCCTCTTCAGTAGACCAAGTTAAACCCAGTGCCATACCACGCGGGATGATAGTAACCTTGTGAAACTCATTTGGTGATTCATAATAAATATTGATCAAAGTGTGACCGACTTCATGGATAGCAGTACAAACCTGATCTTTTGGTTTAATAATCTTAGATTTTTTCTCAGGACCAATTGCCACCTTGTCAATCGCTTCTTCAAGAAAGTTCATAGTGATATCGGCTGAACCTTCCCGCGCCGCCAGAATCGCAGCTTCATTAATCAAATTAGCCAAATCGGCACCCGAGAAACCCGGCGTGCGTTTAGCCAGAGTCTCAACGTTAACCTTGTCAGAGAGCGGCTTACCGCGCACATGGACATTAAGAATATCATGACGACCATTAAGGTCAGGTGTATCGATTGTTACTTTACGATCGAAGCGCCCCGGACGCAGCAAAGCTTTGTCCAAAACATCAGGTCTATTGGTTGCTGCAAGAACAATGATTCCACTATTGGGTTGGAAACCATCCATCTCAACTAGTAGTTGATTGAGAGTTTGCTCGCGCTCATCATTACCACCACCAGACATACCAGAACGTTGACGACCAACAGCGTCAATCTCATCAATAAAAATTATGCAAGGAGCGTTTTTCTTAGCTTGTTCAAACAAGTCACGCACACGGCTCGCACCAACACCAACAAACATCTCCACAAAATCAGAACCAGAGATAGTAAAGAATGGCACCCCAGCCTCTCCAGCAACCGCTTTGGCTAGTAAAGTTTTACCGCAACCTGGAGGACCAACTAGCATCACACCCTTAGGGATCTTGGCACCAAGTGAAGTATATTTCTCTGAATTTTTGAGGAAGTCAACAATCTCCTCAAGCTCTTGTTTACTTTCTTCAATTCCAGCAACATCATCGAAACTAACATTGATATTACGAGTCATGAGTTTAGCTCTACTCTTACCAAATGACATCGGTCCACCAGCACCGCCAACATTGCGCAACATGAACATAAATAATCCAAACAAAACCAGAGGCACAATGAAATTAGAGATTATGCCAGACCAAACATTTTCACCAGGTTGAGCTTTGACCTCAACTTGGATTCCACGTTCAACCAATTTATCCGCCAAATCAGGGTTAGCACCCAACAAATTAGCAGGCACCCGAGCGAAGTAGACCTCACCACTTTTGTCCTCTATCTTGGCTATATCTTCTCCATTAGTAAGCTCTACTCTATATGCGCTAGTAGCTGAACCATCTGTAGGTAGTACACGCTTGATGAAGTCACTGTAACTTAAAATATTACGCTGCTTCTCCTGCCCCATTAAACTTATTGCAAAAAGCGAGAGAAATAGTATTAAAATGATAAATGGCAGGGTCGCTGGAAGTTTTTTCATTAGCTTAGGATTAGATTTTATCACCTATTGCCAGCAAAGATAGACTAGTACGTGAATTCCGTAATGTTCCGCCAAAATATAAAAAATTAAAGAATTTTAATTAAAGTTTGCTTGATTTTTGCCGATATATACCGTTACTAAGAGATTTTATATTTTTCTAGAGGGTTATCCCGAGGACTCTTTACCGTTTTGGGCCTATATCAGTAGAGTGAGCTTTGCGTAATACAGATAACGCTATCAGGTTCACATAAACCCCAACCAACAAGGAGCCCCACTCATGACAACCCAACAGAACCAAATGCGAGAGGCAGTTATTGCCTTGAGCCCAGTTCAGTCAACAGTTCAGATAACAAAAGAATTAAATATGGCTGGATACAATCGTATTGATAGAGTCGACTATCAAGAAGCTTTAATTCAAGCAGTTCAAGCAAGAAAACCACAAGTAATTATCGTTACTAGTGAACTTCCTGGCAGAAAATCAATGTCTGAGATTTTCGCTGAGGTCGCTACTGTTTCACCAAACACAAAAATCATCTTTGTGTCTAAGTCGATTCCAGAAGATTCAATCTTAAACCTTTACCTTGCAGGTAACTTAAGCGCTTGGTTACTTAGCGAAAGATCAGATAGAACTTTGTCGCTAGCAATCGAAGCTGCTGAAGCTGGTCAGCTATTCATGGATTTCATGATCAACAAAGCGATCAGAAACCTAATCAACGAGAAGCAATCAGTGCTCACTAACTCAAATGCTAACTTTGGCAACCTTGAGTTACTTACTGAGCGTGAAGCTGAAGTGCTCAAGTATCTTTGCGATGGTCTTAACTACAAGAGCGTTGCTCAGAAGCTTTTCATCTCAGAGTCAACTGTCAAAACTCACATCAACAATGTGTTTACTAAGTTGAAAGTTAACGACAGAACTCAAGCTGTTCTTTATGCACTCAAGCATGACCTAGAGTCATTGATGAGAGCAACAATGAACAACCACAAACAATCTGTAATTTAATCAGCTAGTCTGAGTGGAATTTCCCTAAACACCCGAGATAGCCGTGCGTCTGCGCGGCTATTTTTTTTATTTCTAGGTACTATCACTCAAGTCGCACAAAATAACATGCTACGATTAATTGAGTATATACGAGATGAAGGCTGGAGAAACTTATCGCAAAGATCCAGACGGCAGTTGGGTGCTGGTCAAAAAAGCACGCCCACTAGCAAGAAAATCTAGAGCCCCAGTTAGTGCCAAAAGAATTGCCGGTAAAGAAGATTTAAAAATTGAAACTCTTGAAAGTGGTGAGAAAAAATTGGTTCCTAGCAATAGAGAGAAGTGTGGCAAAGAACTACTACTAACAAAGCAAATTGACCCAAAAGCCAGGTCTGTTCTTGAAACTAGCATAGAAAAAATCTGCAAGTATCTGAAAATTGAAGTAGATACAGATCTAACTCAAAACTTAGAACGAATAAGCCTTGAGTTAGAGAACTACCGACTGAGAATTAGAGATCTTTCGAGAACCGAAGATTATAGGTTTCAAAGAATGGCTAAACTACTAAGCTACGGCTGTCTAGATCAAAGAACTCAAGCTAATGAAGAATCTATATTGTTGAAATCACTGACCAAAGATATAAATGAGATACAAAGATTCCCCGCCTGGCTCAGAAAAAGAAGAATAAGAACCAGGTACAAAGAAACCTTACAGAGAAACAAAGCCAGAACAAGGCTAAAAAATCGAGTACCAGGTAGTGACCAAAAAACTCGGATCACCAAGTCTGTGCAATTACAACTAGATCAATTAGAAAGTACAAGGCTACCAGAATCAGTAGAAGCAGAAGCCTGGAGCAATCTCAATTGGAACGAAATTTCATCACCTGTGGATGCAACTTCTAAATCAGAAGCATCGGAGAAGCAAGCCAAGTTATACGGCAGCTTAGACTATAGCCCAGGTGCAATCACAGAAGGAGATTTCTTTATGACCAACTCCTGCCTTGATATTGAGAATGATCCAGCCCGCCCAGCAGTTTCTCGGGAGTTGATAGATCTCATTGCTGTTGACCATGTCCAAACTCAAAACTTTAGCTCTGAGTCAAGAAACCACGATGAAGTTGACCTTTACATTCCAATTAAGCATGATGGTAAATCTCTGCTTAGCTTACCTACTTTAGAATTCAGTTCAGCTACTCATATTTATTTCCCAGGGATAGAAGACTGTCCTGACTTAAAGATTTTCAAAGATGCATTAGGAATCATCTACATAGAAGGTTTGCCAAGCAATGTCAAAGAAATTAAGTACAGACTCAAAGTCAATAATTTTGGGATTGAGGATCAATTAAAAGAAACAATGCAAAACAATAGCCCTCAAATTGGAACAAATGACTTTCATTTTTTCAAACCAGGTTCTATAGAGAGTGATTTTATCAAGTCAAATGATGAACACACTGATATGATTTCTGGCTTAGACGGGGTTCTGGCTCAATATCAACCTATATACACAACAAATCCTGACCTTAACTTAATATTGCAACTTGCGCCTAATTTCTATCGTGCTCAAAAAGCGATGGGTTTTATAGGTAGCTGTTTTCATCATTATAAATCAAAGCACCGCTTAGTTCAGGAGCAAGGAATAGCTTCTCTTGGAGTCCAGGGCTTAGTTGCTAAGTTCAACAACAGAGGTCAATTACAATTGCAGAACCAATCAAGGGGTCATATTAAATTAGCCTTTGTAGACAATGACGCTGATGCACCAGGTTTGGAATTTCATGAAGTAACAAGAGTACAAGCAGGTAAAATCCCTGCCAGTAGTAATTGTTTTGCAGAGTCCCTACCAAGACTTATTCGTGCACTAGAATTAGGAGAAGAAGTATTTTATGGTCAATTACAAAAAGAAGCTCTACACTGGCGTCAAATCCATGAGATAGCAGAGTCCAAAGATTTTAGTGCTAATTCTTTTTCCAATGCAAGGGTGAGTACAAGACTAAGCGATGTACATCAATTATTTTTCAAGGCTTCACAGCAAGTTCAAGAATGGGAGCTAGCCTGGGAAGAAGGAAGAATTTTTGATGCCTGGTCTATTAATTATGGCTTTGATCGAAAAACAACAAAGCAGCCATCTCTCAAACAAAGACTTAGACGCGCACTAATAGAGAGTTGTCCGAGATCTGAAGCTGCCCTGACGCTCTATAAACGTATCCTGGGATTAGAGAATGAAGCCAGAGCTAGACTAGAAGCTGAACCTTGGAGCCAAGCAAGGCAAAGTCTCTCCCAGTTAGATTTTCGTGACCACCTTACGGCCTGTACAGGCTATAGAAATAGTTACATATGTGTAGAAGAGTTGATTCATCGTAAAAGATACGATCCTGCAAAGATGGGAGACAAGTACCACAATTTTAGTCCTAGAGCACGCAAACTATATGCCAAATTTTTGGCTAGGAGCAAAGCTGAACTTGGAGCAGATCATCATTGGCAAGAAATTCTGGAGAGAAACTTCAAACAAGAGCATGACGGCCATTACAAAGTTGATAAAGCATTAGACACTATTGAAACTTTAGTTGAAACAAACCTATATCCTGAACAGGTCTCATCTGAAAATGGACAAACTGTTCTTTCTGATGATATGCGCCAGAAACTTAGTGAATATATCACTGACTTTTTGAAACATCATTGGACTGAAGAGGAGTCTTATTTCCTTATCCAATTACACCAGTTCTGTGCAGAATTTAATATCCCAATTAAACTGAGTAAAACAGAGGAACTAGCGTTGATAAAGCAGATAAGTCGAGATGAACTACTGGAAACTATCACTGGTATGCATGAAAACGAAACATCAGTTCCACTCAGAAAAGTTATGCAAGTACTGACCTTTACATCATCCTCAACTTTCAAATTCAACCGTGAGCTTGAAGATGCTCTGAGATTTTTTGGTCCTATGACCCTCAAGGAAATCAACGAGGCTCTCTGTATTGAAACTTATGGAAGCCTTGCACGATATGAAGAAGACATAAGAGACGAATTTACCTCAGCGATGGGGGGTGATCAGCTCAGTCGATTCCTACTACCACTATTAAGTACTGAGACTTTATACCAATTACTACTAGGAAATCACGCTCACTCAACTAACCAGAGCTGGAAAGCTTCTGCTGAGAACCTGAGACTGTGTCAAGAACTAATTAAAAATACAAGTCCAGAACAAAGAGCAGCAGAATTTGGAGCGGCTTTAGATCTAACAGAACTTTGCGGCTTGAAAGAAATTTGTACTGAACAGCAAGACTTATTCTTAACAACACTAGAGTCAATTAGCATGGATCAATTAAGGGAAACAGATTCTAATGCATGCCCAATAACAGAAACAGAACTCCTATATGAATTGCTCAGGAGAAGCTTTGGTCCAACAGCAAACCTAAATTTCATGATGCTCGCCGAAGCCAATAGATTCAACAATGAATCGGCACGCTCCAAAGCTATCGATGAATGGCTTGAATCAAATGGAGACCCCGAACTACAACAAGCTCTAGCCTTGACAGAAGACCTGCACCCTAAAGCAAACGCTGGTTTCTTGGCTGACCGAGATAGAACAACAAAGGAAGGACACAAGTGGGGAGCATTAAGCCCCAAATCATTAATTCAACAAATACTGAGAGCAACAGAAAATCAAGAACGGAATATTGGTGAGCATGGTTTATTTGCAGACATGCTCATAAACGTATACGCCAAGCAAGACAGCAGTTCAAAATATCGATTTGTCCCAGGTAATCCCAGAACCGATTACATACACACTGCCTGTCAAGCAATTGACTCCTATCAAGAACTAGAATACCGAAGATTGGAACAAAACAATCAAGATTTCAATTCAGTAAAAATTCAAGATGAGCATAAAGTCGGTAAATTAAGAGGAGCGGATGACTGGGTAGGCATTAGGGAAGCTGGACAAGAAGCTCACTATAGAGATATTAACTGGGCTGCATCAGCACGCAATCAAAGTTTAATGGTCAACCAGAGAGCCAGAGCAATATTCAAAACACAGCAAGAACAGCAAACAGATAAACATTTTGTACTTGATATTAAGGCAATTAATAACTCTTTGAATCCTACTTATTTGATATTACAAATACTCAAAACTATCAAAGATCAATTAATACAAAACCAGAATACCAGCCTAAGTATCTGCTACGAAGGTGAGCTTGTATTAAGTTTAGATACTTATGAGCTAAGCAGAAAAATACTAGAACCTGAATCTTTTTATGATTCACTTGGCTCAAGAAATGGTTTAGAAGACTTAGTCTTAACAATTAAAACCTTGTCAGAAGCATCGTCTGTTTTGGATTTTGACTTAGGTATAAATAATGCAGGATTGACTGTGAAATACCTTGATGATTTGTTACTACTAAAATCAGTTAATGCCAGCAAGGCCCATCTTGGAGCAAGGGCTATGAACAGAATCATTAACCAAAATTGTAATCCATCAAAAAACTCAGAATTAATTATTATTAGTGACGAAGCAGATAAAATCTGTGCGCAGCCCGAAATTCGTATAGCTAATTACTCAGAGCTTGCAAGCAGAGCTATCAGTATCAGCTTAGCAAGCCAGCTTATTATCTAACCCCGCGGGCTCACCCTATTGACCTCATCAAACTTGTATTACCTATAAACATTGGCTTTGAGCCATCTTTATATTATTAATTTCACCTAATGAAGCGATATAGTCGCGTCAAAAGAGTGAATAATATAGGTAGGCATTATGTTTGAAAGATTCACGGAAAAAGCAATTAAAGTAATCATGCTAGCTCAAGAAGAAGCTAGAAGATTAGGACACAATTTCGTTGGTACCGAGCAAGTTTTACTCGGACTGATTGGCGAGGGCACTGGCGTCGCTGCCAAAACTCTCAAATCAATGGGCGTCAATCTCAAGGACGCTAGAGTTGAAGTTGAAAAAATTATCGGTCGCGGTTCTGGTTTCGTAGCTGTCGAAATCCCGTTTACGCCGCGTGCTAAGAGAGTACTTGAATTAAGCTGGGATGAAGCGCGTCAGTTTGGTCACAACTATATTGGTACTGAGCATCTTTTATTAGGTTTGATTCGTGAGGGTGAAGGTGTTGCTGCTCGCGTACTTGATAACCTTGGTGTTGATCTAGCAAAAGTTCGTCAGCACATTATTCGTTTACTTGGTGAGTCATCAAGCTCAGGCTCTGGTGGCGGAGCAGCTGGCGGCGGTTCATTACTAGGAGTAGGTTCTAGTGGTGGCGGTAAGTCTGGCTCTCAACAAGGCGGGCGCACTCGCACTCCAACCCTTGATGAGTTTGGTACTGATCTTACCCTTGCTGCTCAAGAAGGACGTCTTGATCCTGTAATCGGTAGATCAGAAGAAATCGAAAGAGTTATTCAAATCCTTGGTCGTAGAACCAAGAACAACCCAGTGCTTATTGGTGAACCTGGTGTTGGTAAAACCGCTGTCGGTGAAGGTTTGGCATCACGCATTGTTGCAGGTGATGTACCAGAATTACTCGACGGCAAAAAATTAATCATGCTTGATCTTGGTTTACTTGTTGCAGGTACTAAGTATCGTGGTGAGTTTGAAGAACGTCTCAAGAAGATCATGGATGAGATCCGCACTGCAGGAAACATCATGCTAGTAATTGATGAACTTCATACTTTGATTGGAGCTGGTGCAGCAGAGGGTGCAATTGATGCAGCCAACATTTTGAAGCCAGCACTTGCCCGTGGTGAATTGCAATGTATCGGTACTACTACGCTTGAAGAATACCGCAAGCATATTGAACGTGACGCGGCTCTAGAACGCCGTTTCCAGCCAGTAGTAATCAACTCACCTTCGGTTGAAGAAACTATCGATATCATTCGTGGTTTGCGCCAGAAGTATGAAGAGCACCACAAACTCATCATTACTGACAAAGCAATTGAAGCAGCAGCGACTCTTTCTGATCGCTATATCTTTGATAGGTTTTTGCCAGATAAAGCAATTGACTTGATCGATGAAGCTTCATCTAGAGTGAGACTTAGAGCAAGTTCACTACCTCCAGCAGGTAAAGAACTTGAAGCTGATCTAATCAAAATTTCTCGTAATAAAGAAGAAGCGATTCGTAACCAAGAATTCGAGAAAGCCTCACAATTACGTGACGAAGAAAATGATCTTCGTGACAAGATTCGTGACATTCAAGAAGAATGGAAGAAAGAACAAGAGAAAAATAAACCAAGTGTTGAAGAAGAAGAAATCGCCCACATCGTTTCTAGTTGGACTGGAATTCCAGTTGGTGACTTGAAGCAAGGTGAGACTGAGAAACTCAAACAAATGGAAGATATCATCCACGGCAGAGTTATCGGTCAGGACAAAGCTGTCACTGCTGTGTCCAAAGCGATCCGTCGTGCTCGTTCTGGTTTGAAAAACCCTGAGCGTCCAATCGGTTCATTCCTATTCTGCGGGCCTACTGGTGTTGGTAAAACCGAACTTGCTAAAGTTCTTGCTGATTACTTCTTTGGTAGCTCAGACAACTTAGTTCGAATCGATATGTCTGAGTATATGGAGAAACACACTACTAGTAAATTAATTGGATCCCCTCCTGGCTATGTTGGCTACGGAGATGGTGGTCAATTGACTGAAGCTGTTCGCCGCAAGCCATACAGCGTAGTGCTCTTTGATGAGATAGAGAAAGCCCACCCAGACGTTTTCAATGTCATGCTGCAAATGCTTGATGATGGTCATCTTACTGATAGCCGCGGACGCACAGTAAGTTTCAAGAACACAATCATCATTATGACTTCCAACGTTGGTGCTAACCGTATGTCTAATACTGGTGGTATCGGCTTCTTCTCTGGCAACCAAGCCAAAGCAGAAGAAGATGAGTACAAGCGCATGAAAGAAGCGGTAATGGAAGAAGTGAAGCGTGGCTTCAAACCTGAATTCATTAACCGTCTTGATGATGTAGTTGTCTTTAGACACCTCAATAGAGATGATATGCGTCTAATCGTTAATATCATGATCAAAGATCTTGAGATCAGACTCAAGGAACACGGTATGACTATCGAGCTCACTGACGAGGTTAAGGATAAAGTTGCAACAGAAGGTTACAAACGTGCCTTTGGTGCTCGTCCAATGAAGCGCTCAATCCAAAGATTGCTTGAAGATGAAATCTCAGATGAGTTGATTCACGATAGATTAGGTGAAGGTAACCAAGTTGAAGCCTACCTTGAATTTGACGAAGAGTTCCCTAAGAAGAAGGATTACTCTAAGGAAGAAGAAGAGCCTAATGATGAACAGAAAGAAGCTGATATTAGACAGGCTCTAATCAAAGCTAAAGTTCAATTTAGAGTCATTGGTCAGTACACTGAAGAAGAACAAGAAGCACTTAAGAAATCTACGATTAAGACTAAGAAGAAAGTCTTGACTCTAGGTAGTTCTAGCAGTTCAGCTGGTGGAGGCGGAGCGCCGAAAGAACCAGTAGGCAACAAAACTGCTTAATTTAGGCTGGAAAGCTCCAGCTGCTTTGTTATTTGAGCCTTTATGGGCTACAGCCCACTGCAGGCACGTCCTCACGGACTTCAAATGCCTCGCATCTGAAAGCTTTCTAGCCTAAATTGGCTCTCCAGTAGCTTAGTTTTCTATCTCAAATTACCACTTGCAATCTTTTCTAACTTCTCAGTAAGTTCTTTAGCCTTATCCATTCTCTCAGTACCAAGAATATCAACACAATTAGTACCGTCTTCACACAGCTCAGTTAAAATCTTAGAATGTCTATAGGCATGATCAATATTAGCAATGAGGTACTGGAGCTGCGCCATCTCGTAATTAGCTTCAATGGAATCAGGATTGAGACTCAAAGCATTACGTAAGAATTTAATTGCGTTCTCTAATTTATCACCAGCAACTTTCATCATCGCTAGCTGAGTATCTGGTAAGCTGGATAAATAAATCTTGGCTAGTTGCAGTTGCAAGGACCAAGAACGAGGGTAGAGCTCTAGCGCTTCTAGACTACGTTTGATGGCAATGCGTTTAAGCCGCTCGGCTTCACCAGCCTGAGCTCTAGCTGCTTCTTCCAGGTAATAATGAGCCAAACCACGGTAAGCAGCAATATTGTAAGCGTCCACCTTCAAAACTGCTTCATAGGAATCAATGACAGTAGCAGCATCTTTGGATTTATTGTTCTCATGAATACCACGATAGCCGTAACGCAAAATTTTCTCCTGAGCAATTTGAGCTTGAATAATTTTGAAGCTAGTTTGCTCTGGCTCCATATCTATTGCTTTACCAATCAAAGCTTGCGCCTTGTTCCAATCGCCATCATGCATATAAACCTGCGCCAGACTTGCTAGCTGGTAAGCATCAAGCTTGGTCTCTCCCAATAAACCAGCAAAGATTTGAATTTTAGATTTGCGCTCACCAGTGACCATATCAGCGAAGCGGGACTTGGCTTGGTAGATCAATGAATCTGCTTCTTCATAATTCATCTTATTAGCGTGAATGCCGTGCAAAGTCAAGAAGCTAGCCGGGCTTGGACTAATTTCATGCAAAGCCTCTGCCATACCTAGAGCTAGCTTAGGGTGTGGCTTAGAGGCTTGTAAACTATGTGCCATCGCAATTCTTGTCAGCAGACTACTATCTTTCTGCAAGGCTAAATATTCAATGATATCTGTTGGTTCAGAATAGCGTTCAATAAATTTAAGATTGGCACGAACAGTTTTGTAAAACTCACTATACTGCTTAGAGGTATGAAACTCCAAGCGCATATTGTCATCGGTGTTGACTTTGAGCTTAGCGCGCTGCCGCTCTTGAGCTTGCTGGGCTGCTAGTTTAGGCTGAAATTGATTTGAATCTTTGTCAATCTTGGAAATATACTTGAGTATCTTGATCTTAGAACTGCCCGAACTTGGATTTTCTTCAAGCAAGTTGTCAATTGACTGCGGACCAAAGACCAAATTTGCCAAAAGTTCAGCCTCATCATTAATACCAATATAAGCAAGCTCTTGTTTAATCTCTGGACTCTCAATCAATTCTTGGATACGCTCCGAGTCAAGTTCAATCCTTGACTTGGATCCAACTAAGATTAATTCAGCAGCATTACCAGGCTTGAAGGCTATTGAATAAGGAAAGACTTGATCAAAAGTTCTTAGTGCGATCTCTAGATGCTCCTCATCAATTGAGTAGAGTTGTAACCACTGGACAAACAGTCCATCAGAATTCATTGCCCCAGAAGCTAGCTGCCAAAATTCTTTAGTAAACAAATTAGCTGAGATCCAAGGATCAGAAGGTTGAGAGATAATCAAATCATAGAAACCCTGGTCTTCATGTTTAGATTTATGAGCGAGCAAGTAATTACGAGCATCAGCGACATGACGTTCAATTCTTACTGGTCCAAATTTATCAGTACTGATTGCATTGAAAAATTTATCAGCTGCTTTGTAGACTAACTCCTCAATCTCACAAACCTCAAGCTCTTCTAGTTGAGCTTTAGAACCAAGTTTAAGTAGCGACTTCATGCTGATACCAGAACCCATCCCTATCATCAAAGCCTTACTAGCATTAGGTTTAGCAAATATTGGTAATTGCCCAAGTAAAATTTGAGTCGACATATCAGCCTTGGACGGATCTTCAGGCTTGATCGGCATACCTGCTTCAATCTTGCCATTGGTTTTGAGGAAAATTGCATTGGCTGCTTTGTTCTCAATGACAGTGACGATACTATTGATGCCCTCTTCATGCATCAAAACCTTCTCCGAAATGGCGCGCTCATAATCAGCCTTGGTAATTGATTTATACTTAAGTCCTTTGTAGATAGCGATGCCACTTGAGATTTCACTAGCATCAAGCTTTGGCACAAAAAACAATGCCAGCAGACATGCAGCAATATTAAGAGCCGCAAGTTTATTGAACTTGGCATCAAACAAATTACTAAACAAAGCCAAGACAAAAGCCAAAACTATCAAGAAAATCAAAGCACCATAGATGCCAGTACCACCTTTGCTAAATAGTGGAATCAAAACAAAACCAGTCAAGAAAGAACCCACAATCGCGCCAAGAGTATTGATATAGGAAGCACGTGAAACCCTGGTACCAACTGGCTCAAGCTTACGATTGTCAATCAGATTAGTTTTACCAGAGACCAGATAGAGCACAAAGGCAAAAATCAAACCTTCAATCAAAGTCACGGGCAAAATGATAGCAGCGATGCTAATAAACTTGATGATATTGGTTAAGACCCAAGGAGAATAACCCAAAATATTTTCAATGCCTTGAGTCATTTGTAGAAATAGCCACGGAGTTTGATTAAATAAAGAAGAAGAGATTGCAGTAAAAGCCGCAAAGACTAGTAATGAATAGTTCAAGAAAGTCTTGTAATTGATATTCTTACGGTGCAGTATCTCAATCACTGGATTGAGTAAGAACGCACCGAAGCTAATACCACCAAGCACTGCAATCAAAATGATAGTAAGTGAGTAAGTGGATGAACCAATGATTAGTGTCAGCACTTTGGTCCATATCACCTCTAAGCCAAGATTAATAAAGCCAAGCACAAAGGCTACGGCAAGCAGTAGAAAATTAACTCGCTGATATTGCTTGCTTTGTTCTAGTTCTTCAGGAGCTGGTGAATGATAGGGTTCTACCGGATGTTCGCGAGCCAGCTTGAGCACAAAGTTATAGACACCCACCAGACTAGCATTGCTAAAGATACGACGATTAAGAAAGATTGCCGAGTAAGCAAGTAATGCAATCGAGAGATTAGCCAAAACTGCCAGTCTAGTACTAAACTCAAGTCCAAAAACTGGTAAGAAATAGAATCCACAAATCGCTGCTCCAATAATTGCCCCCAAAGTGTTAAAGGCATAAAGATTACTCGCTGCAAACTGTGAATCCTTGGCTTCACGTTTACAAATATTGAGTAGCTCAGTCAGTAATGGAAAACTTAAACCAATCAATAAGGTGGGCACAATCAAGAGTAGTGCGCAAAGCACAAATTTGATCAAAGAACCAAGTAATAAATTATCAACTGAAAGCTGTGCAAATGGTAACCAAATCTTAGCTAGAAAATTATTCCCCAGTAAAAATGGCACTGCCAAAGCATAGAGCGCTAGCAAAACTTCAATAATGCCATAAGCAGCAATCAAGAGATAGCTATAAGCCAGGCGCACTACATGGTTCTGCCCCTCTGGTAATTGAGGACGATCACAAAAATACTTCTCGATAATGATGCCCGAGAGCCAAGTACCAAGAGCAATACCACCAATGAATACCGTCAGCATGGTACTAAGGGCTAAACTATCGGTACCAAAGACCTGCTTTAGTAGACGCAACCAAGTTAATTCATAGACCAGAGCAGCAGCACCACTCAAGAAGAAAGATATGAAGGCTATTGGGCTTATAAAGCGCATCCTTGTTTATAGTATTACATGATTCTGGCGCTATATTAGTGAACAATTTTTAGATTTAGCTTAGATCTTCAAAGAAAGCACATGCTATTATTTTGCACATGTCGAATTGGCATTTATCTAGCTTAACAAGGGATCAAATTAGTCAATTAAACCAACGAGGTTGGTACCTAGGACGTAATGGCAAAAAAACTATTTTAACCACTAATTTAGGACGGACACCAGAAGATCTCGGTAATGGTCTGACAACCCAATCCATTCTACATGCAAGTCTCGGTGAAGCACCACAAAAACAAAAAAAAGCACCAACAAACAACAATGGGACAAGCCCTAGTAACCCTCTTTTAGAAACAAAAGCTGCAGCAATACAGAGGCGTGATGCAAAGCTAGCAGAACTAGAACTAAGTCCAGATACTATCAATAAAGAAACAATTGACGAGCTAATTGAAAACATTGCTCCAGAAGATGACGTTAGCACTGCCCTTGCGGCATTGGATAAAGAACAAGCAAAATTATCCGTGCTACTTGGGGCTGCTCTTGATGATATTTTATCCAAGCTTGATAACGGCCACCAAAGCTATGATAGGCAAGCCAAAAGTTACCAACGCAGATTTGATGATCTCCACAAAACCATAGCTGACTCTTTTGACAGGTTCCGTCTTGAAATTCACAATAGCAACCGAAGTTCAAACCCAAGCTTAGATGACCCTACTAGCTACGCTAGTGATTTGGTCGCGGCCTATAAGCAAAGCAAAAGTCATCGTGACCTTGCTCTTGACTGCAAGGCTGCAAACTTGACTGCAAAAGCTGCACTTATCAATATACTTAAATCACCAGCTCTAGCTCCAGGTGTCGCCAATGACATTCTGACAAACCTCATAATAGAGAGCCAAGAGGCAGCTGATGGTTGGCAAAAGATAGCTGACCAAGAAGAATATCCAGAACCAGAGCAAAGATCTTTAAAGGCTGCTGATATTGCTAACCTCAGAACAAACATAGAGAGACTCAAAAAACCGTGCCAAGGGGTAAGAACTTGTCATAGAGCAGCGATGAAATCAATAAGAGCTAAAGCTTCGAGTCCACAATTGGGCGATGAGCTAATCCAAGAACAGCAAGAGCTCGGTGACCATGAAAAAACAAAGCTGGAGTTTGCTAAAGTCCATCCTGAACTCTGCCGCACATACCTACTCTTAACTAATGTCATGCTACAAGAGACTTTACTAAAACTTGGCTTAACGCCATGCCTAGGTGAAGAAGCAGAGAGCAAAGAACCACTCGCTTCAAAGAAAAAGCAATTTGTGCAAGCCACCGTTGATGTGCATGATCGTTTATTTGAATCTATCAAAAAATATGATCCCCAACGCTTAGAAGCTGGGCTTAGTGAACACCTTAAAAGATTGCAAGAATATTGCAAGCAAAAAGATTTAAATGGCACTGCCCAGCTTATTGAAACTATGAGAGGAGACTTAGCCTAGTTCTCTAGAGGAGCTGCGTGTTATTATTTCACCCATGTCGAATTGGCACTTATCTAGTCTAAATGCAGAACAGCGAGAGATACTCAATAGATCTGGTTGGTACCTGAGGCGTGATGGCAAAAGAACCATACTAACTACCAATATGGGTAGGGAGCCAGAGGAACTCAATAGCAAACGTGGTGCCAATTACAGCACCCAAGGAATCTTACATGCCTGTCTTGGAGAACCACCTCACAAGAGTAATGGCAAGCATAATGAAACTCCATCATCACCACTTGAAGAGCAAGTCAGAGAATTAAAATTAGCTGCTAGCGAAAGACGAGACCAAGCCCTATCTGAACTCAAATTAGAGCCTGGAGCTATTGATGAGCAGAGCATCGAGGCACTCTTACCAAGCCCTAAGTTTGACAATGACTGTGATGAAGCTATCAAATTAATTAGGGATGCAGAAAGCATTCTAAAAAAAGTTTTGAAGCTTGCTCTTGATGATATTTTGGCAACACATACGGTCAAGGGAGACGCTTATCAAAGGTCAGCTAAGCAATATAGAGCTAGGTTTGAATCAGCAATTAGAGCACTAGAGAGCTATAGCAAGGAAGACATCGCTGTCATTAATGCTCTCAATCCTGGTAAAACTGATGAGTTCCATGACCTTGATAGACTTGGTTCTGATTTAACTCAAGCTTTTGAGAAGGGCACTAGTCTTTGTGATCAGATAGTCAAAATAAAGCAAGCAACACAGAACCTAAGAGCCAAACTCTCTGATCTAGCAGCCAGTCTTAAGCCTGAGTCACAATTTGCCAAGGGTATATTGCTCTTTGCCAAGGGTATTTTGCTGTCACTGGTAACAATCCTTAGCTCTTACGAACAAATTTGGCAGAGAAATTTAGATGATCGACAAGAATCAACGCATGGGGAAAGCACAGAGTCGGAGGAATCTATTCCAGAGATAATTTATAGAAGATCATTAAGGACAGCCGATATTGCTAATCTTAGAGAACATTTTATAGCTATTAATGAATTGCTTGAAGAAATGCATGGTCTTGTCTACAAAGGTTATGCGGATCTTTCAAAAGGTTTAGGATCAAGTTTTGCTGAAGAGATTGCATCCCACAACGCGCTGCTACGAAACTCACATGATGCTTCGGAAGTGACAAAAAAAATATTAATTAGAATGGCACGCTCTCAGTCTCTTTTCTTTTTTATGGCTGGACAAGAACTATATTTAAATTCGGGTTTAGAGCCTAGCTTTGAAAGCTTAGTGGCAGACCGTAAGGAGGCTGAAAAACCAGGCTATCAGCTCAACCAAGTATTTGACAATCTTCGTGAAAGACTACGAGACGCGATATCACAAGCTAGTCCAGAATCGCTGCGCCAAGTATTACTTGACTACCTAAGCGAAATGCAGCAAGCTCTTACTAAACTTGGTCTCAAGAATAACTCAACACTGATTGAAAGAGTCAAAGAAGAACTTAAAGAACCAGAAGCTCCTCCTCAAGAAAAACCTGAGACTATAACTACACTGGAGTATCTTATTATGAGACAAATTAAAAGCCAGTAGCTTTGCCCCATAAGCCTTGGGAGCATATATTATCGCTGATCTAACTAGGATCAACTAACTTAAGATAGAGTTCTTCCAGTTGATCATTATCAGTACAAGAAGGGGCTGAAGATAGCGGGCAAGAAGCACTCTGATTTTTAGGGAAGGCTATTACATCACGGATAGTTTCTGAACCAGTAAGTAACATCACAAATCTATCTAAGCCAAGCGCGATACCACCATGCGGCGGCGCGCCAAGCTCTAGTGCTTCTAGCAAGAAACCAAATCTTTCTTGAGCAAGCTCTTCATCAATGCCAAGTGCTTTGAAGATACGCTTCTGCACTTCAGTATTGTGAACACGAATCGAACCACCACCAAGTTCAATACCATTGAAAACAATATCGTAAGCAGAGGTGCGGACATTAGCTGGATCAGTCTCAAGCTTATCGAGATCTTCAACTACTGGCATAGTAAATGGATGGTGATTAGCTTTGAAACGCTTAGACTTATCGTCCCACTCAAACATTGGGAAATCTACCACCCAAACCAATTTTATATCACGCGGGTCAAGCAGATCTTCTTGCTTAGCAATATGCAAACGTAATTTACCAAGTACATGCTGCACTAGTTCTGCCTTGTCAGCCACAAACAAAACTACGTCACCAGCTTCAGCAGCAGTAAGTTCAGCAATCTTCGCCAACTCTTCTTCTTTAAAGAATTTTGCAATTGGAGAAGCAACTTCATAAGCTCCCTCTTCATCAGTAGGCTTGTATGTAATCCAAGCAAGACCTTTGGCACCATAGTCTTGGCTCATACAAAGATCACGCAAATCATCAATTTCCTTACGGCTAAGTTTTGCGCCGCCCTTGTAATTAATAGCGTTAACCATGCCACCATCTTTAGCTACAGAAGCAAATGCTTTAAATTCTGAACCAGCCATCACTTCAGTTAGATCAACCAATTCCATCTCAAAACGCATATCTGGTCTATCACAACCAAAGCGCTTCATGGCATCCTCATGGCTAATACGCGGGAATGGTGCTTCTACTTCAATGCCAACAGCTTCAAAAGCAGTTTTGATTAGACCTTCAGTAACAGACATCACTCCATCCTCATCAACAAAACTCATCTCCAAGTCGATCTGAGTAAACTCAGGCTGACGGTCAGCACGCAAATCTTCATCACGGAAGCAACGAGCAACTTGATAGTACTTCTCAAAGCCACTCATCATCAGTAGCTGCTTATAAATCTGTGGCGATTGCGGCAAAGCATAAAAATTATTTGGATGTACTCTACTTGGCACTAAGTAATCGCGGGCTCCCTCAGGAGTTGACTTAGACAGGATTGGAGTTTCAATCTCGGTAAAGTTCTCATCATTAAGATAGTTACGAATAGCGTGAACAATCTTATGACGCTTAAGAATATTCTGGCGTTTGTGCTCATTACGCAGTTCCAGGTAGCGGTACTTAAGACGCAGATCTTCATTTACTTCTTCAGCCAGTTCAATTTGGAAAGGTAAAACTTTACAAGTGTTGAGAATTTCAATTTCAGTAGGATAGATTTCAACAGCACCAGATTTAATTGAAGTATTCTCCGAACCTTCTGGTCTGACAGTTACTGGTCCTTTGCAAGCAATAACATACTCAGTCTTGAGTTTTTCAAATACCTTGTGCGCTTCAGGGTTTATCTGCGGGTCAGCTACCACTTGAATAGTACCCTTGTGATCGCGTAGATCAATAAAGATGATGCCACCGAGATCACGGGCTGTCTCCACCCAACCTGAGACTACGACTTCTTGTCCGACACTTGCTTCAGTTAATGAAGCTGAGATATGAGTTCTTTTGAGACTTGATGATTCGGACATTTTTTCCTTAACTACTGTTGTATTCACAGCTAACTATTCTACTATGCCCAGCCACCCATACCTTAACCTTTACCATTTTTCAAGGTAATAGCGTGACTCTTATCCTGAAAAGTACCAAAGGTTAAGGTATGGGTGGCTAGCTCCAAAGCGTTACGGCGTTACAAGCCGGAAGTGATTGTATTTACAGAACACGAATCACACTCTCAACAGCCTTAATTGAATCCATAGCCTCAATATCCTTGATAATAGCCTTGAGTTCTTTCTCTTTAATCGGATCAATCAAGAAGTCAGCGTGAGCTTCTGAACCATGAACATCATATTGGTCGATAAATTTGACATTGGCTTTGTGCTTGAGCATCGCTTCACCCAGGTCGCGCAAAACCCCAAGTTTGTCATGCATTGAGATTCTGATATAGAAAGAATTTTCCACTTCATCCATGGCTTTGATTTTGGCAAAGCTTTCACTAGTCACTGGAGCAATAGAATTACCGCGTGCCAGCATCAGCACATCACCAGCAACTGAACTAGCTGTAGGTAATGAACCAGCACCCTTGCCAATTAAAGTTAAAGTGTCAGCGGCATCAGCTTTGACCAAGATCGCATTGTTCTCCATGGCAACACTTGCAAGTGGATTGTCTTGCGGCACAAAGACAGGATGCACCCGAGCATCAATCTCATCCTCATCATTAAAAATCATGCCAAGCAATTTAATTTCATAACCACGCTTGTGAGCTGAGTTGATATCAACCTTGGAAATCTTAGTAATGCCCTCACGATAAATTTGATTTACATCAACTTGTTTACCTGAAATGATTGAAGCTAAGATCGCTACTTTGTAAGCAGCATCATGCCCATCAATATCATTAGTCGGATCAGCCTCTGCAAAGCCCAGGTCCTGAGCCGCTTTAAGCACCTCATCAAAGGCTTTACCTTCTTTCTTCATTAGATCAAGAATATAGTTGGTAGTACCATTCAAGATTCCCTGCAGGCAAATAATTTTATTAGCAGCAAGACTTTGCTCCAAAGTAGAGATGATTGGGATACCACCAGCTACTGCTGCTTCATACATAATTCTGCGACCAGCTTTATTCGCTGCTGCAAATAGTTCACTACCTTCAAGTGCAAGTAGGTCTTTATTAGCGGTGACAATATCCTTACCTGCTGCAATAGCATCAAGTAGGTGTTGCTTGGTTTGCTCCACTCCACCCATAACTTCAACTACTATAGAAATCTCAGGGTCATTAATGACATCATTAATATCCCAAGTGAATAAACTTTGCTCGATAGCTAAATTAGTTGCAATTTCTTGAGCACGCTGCTCATTTCGCACTGCAATTTTAGTGATTTCCACTAGTGGGTGATTAGCTAAAATCTTGACCAAGCCTGAACCGACAGTGCCACAACCAAGAAGTCCAATTTTTACTTTTTCTGACATCTTTACAAGCTTATTATACCTATTAGTTATTCCCACCTAGTTGCAAAACCTCAACTTGAGCACGAATTCCTGTCAGAGACAGGGTTTATGCCTAAAAATATTTACAGGCTCATAACCTTGGATGGGTATATAGTAGGTAACAAAGTAGGTATAGATTTTTGAGACTCTCTGTCTGAGGAGTCTAGCATGCTTAAACGAAGGAGGTGCATTATGCATTTAGTAAACTTAATCTCTTCGCTGCTCCTAGTGATCGGCGGTCTTAACTGGGGATTAGGAATCCTCGATATCAATTTAGTAGAAATGCTATTTGGTAGTTTTGGAATGATAGTAGACCTTATCTACGGATTAATTGGTCTATCAGCAATCCATTACGTAATGCAGGGTAATCTATTTCCTGTAGACTAAGGCACAACAGTCAAATAACTTAAATATAAGAATAGTAAGCCCCGGTTAATTCTGGGGCTTTCGTTTACAATAAAATAGTGCGCTTAGTACAAGTTAAACAAGGAATCGACCAAAGCTTTAGCCTGCTCGGTAGGGCTGCAAAGAATGGCGCCGAGATTGGTTACCTAATTGCTTGGGGTAGATTTAATCTTGCAGCACTTTTTAAAGAAGCTAATTTTTTAGTCTATAGCGTCATTGGACCGGTGATGATAATCTCGATTGCACTTGGAGTAGTGATCGGAGTCCAGCTCGGACCAGAGTTTATTTCCCGTGGGCTCGGTAGTCATATGGGCATTATTTCAGCTTTGACCATGACCCGCGAGTTAATTCCAGTAGTTGGTTCATTGATGATCGCAACTCAATACGGCACTGGACTAGCTGCAGAGCTTGCCAATATGAAAATCACCGAGCAAATTGATGCGCTCAAAGTTTTTGGGGTCAATCATATCGAATACTTGGTGGTACCAAAATTTTTAGCGGCGGTGATTTTTTGTCCAATAGTGATTTGGATAGCAAGCCTGGTTTCAATTGCTGCCTGCTATACCACCACTTGGCTAACTCACAGTCTCAGCTTCAAAGGTTTTACTGGTAGTATCTGGACTTATTTCCAAATCTCTGATATCACCTTGTGTTTCATCAAAGCTGCAGCCTTTGCTGCACTCATCATCTTAATTGCAATCACTCTAGGCTTGAATGTGAAGGGCGGCGCTAAAGAAGTCGGCAAGGCTACTACACTTACTGTAATCTTGAGTTTTGTTGCGATAGTTGCAGTAGATTTTTTAATTACTACTATTTATTTATAAGGAAGCAGCGTAGGCTTGCATTATTGCAGTAAAGTCTTCTGGCGTTACCATTCCTATGCCATCAATGTCACTTCTGGCGTAATAAGGCTGGAGCTCAGCAGAATATTTTACAATACGGTCTCCTGGTAAAAGCTCTCGCTCATTTGGTCTCACTGATATCAGCCTTGGTTTTTGCCTTTCATTAAGACCAAATCTCTCACAGAGTTCATTTAGCTTAGCCCTCACATCGATTCCCTGATTTTCCTTTGCAGTTTTGGACTGAGACCCAGAGAAAAGGAATGGATTCACCAAGATCAAAGGAGGGTTAGGTTCCACTTTAAGGTCAAGCGGCTCGCTGCCCGTAAGTTCACGATGAGTTTCTGTAAAAGGAGTTCCAACTTCACCCAACAAGTATGCCAAAGTCTGCACATGCCCTGCCAAGTTACCATCCAGTTCAATCCCCTGCTCTTCTCCTCTATCAAAGAACTCACCTAATGTAAGAGCATCACCATCATTTAAACTACCCAAGAAAAATACATGACTAGGGAGCTTAGACTTATCCAGAGCTTGCGGCTCTAGTCTGACTCCCGTAGAAGGTTTTAGAGCTGTAGAGTCGCCTGCTCTATGAGACCCAGGTGAATAGCTAGAAGAATCTGCTGCTCTTCTTGGATTATTCCTGCCACGCTTAGGCTGAGGTCCTGCTATAGGTCCAGTCCATCTTCCTACTAATTGATCGTTAGCCATGATTCAAATATTATCACATTCGAAATAAAATCATCGGACCGTGCCGTAAAGACGGATTCTTTAATTCTTACTAATATATAATAAAGTAAACATTAACTAAACCTAAGAACAAAGGAGTTTATATGGTTGCAAGCATTCAAGGGGCCCTTAGTGGCTTTGAAAGATTGATCGGGACATTTAAAGTTACAGCACCTATTGGTGATCAATTTGAATTCATAAATAGAGCCAGGGACAGATTAAGTAGATACGAAAATAATCTAAAAATAGCAAGAGAATTTCATCAAGTTGATGAACCCAAGTTAGCTCAAGAATTTGAAACAATCTTTACTAGCCTAGAAGAAAAATTAAGCACTGCCAGTGCGCAAGACTTTAGAGCAAGCTTGAAGCGAGTATTAGCAGAGCATGCCGGTGAGGACTGGAGTCGTAAATTAGCTCTACTCTTGTTACAAACTAATGATCCAGCCAAGACTGAAACTATTTTGGATAGCCTGGAAGCTGAGCCATTTCAATTAAAGTTCCCTGAGAATTTCAAACTAACAGAGTGGTTAATTGAACTCAACGAAGGTAGGCTAGCTGGCATTAGCTCAAAACAACAAGATAGAGTCTTTGCTCTGATGAGCCCAACTGATGCCAAGCGAGCATTTGGGCGACTTCTTCGTAATAGAACAAGGGAAGGACTGAAATACGACCAGGTAGATATTGAAGAAGCCAAAGTCTTTGAGAAACTAGTACAAACTCTCCTTGGTGAAAATAGATTTATAGCTCATCTCTACGCAGTGATTGCCAATAGACACAAGGCTAATCCGCTCTTGCGTGGCATAATCTCACATTACCTAACAGAGGATGACTCAGTGGTTAAACAATTCCCATTAGAAGAGGTGCATTAAAAAGACTGCACCTTTTGATGCCGGACGGCGCCTTCGTCTCGGTAGAATGGTTGCGGAGGCAAGATTTGAACTTGCGACCTTTGGGTTATGAGCCCAACGAGCTACCAGGCTGCTCCACTCCGCACAAGCATTGTAGCAAACTGACTCATCACTCATGGCTGATAACCCGTGGTTTTTAACTTTTATAAAGGATTCTTCTTGATTTCCTTATTAGAACGAGGATAATCAGCCTTGCTTGCAGCAATTTTTTTGAAAACTAACAATTGATTAGCCCCAGAATCTATTTGCTGAATTAGTTTGAGATTTAATTCTTTAATCGCACTCTGGGCTGAAGCAATCTCCTCTTCAATTCCTTGTTTCTTGAAACAAATTACAAAGCCTTCTGGC
>JAPPOW010000149.1:0-5079 GCA_028817775.1 Candidatus Melainabacteria bacterium
TAGACGAGTTGGTTGATAGTTCCGCTAAATTCTCTTTAAGTTCTGCAGCTTCTTCGACAGGTAATGAGCAAGCATGGATGACACAAGTGAACGCTGCGGCACGTGGCAGTTCAGGATACTCGACATCGTGATTGAAGAGTTTGCCCTGTTTTGGATCATAGTGCTCGACCCTGATATAAGCTGTTGGATAGCTCAATGCTACTTTGTATAGAGCTTTGGCTTTGCTGTCTTGCTTAGAGCCAACAATAGTGAAGTGGGTTGGATCTTCAGCAAGTTCGTTATCAAGTAATAGTACTCCAGGCTCAGTTGGTCCTTCTTTGATCAAGGTCTCACTACCTAGATACTGCATTATGTACTTGGCTTCAGCCTTAAAACTTTCAATACCGCTATAGTGAGAGATTCTATTGAGAAAGCGGGCAAGCTTGATATTCTCGTCAGCAAGAGGGACTGGCTTGAGTAGGCGATTGATTTTGGCGTTGGCTAATCTCTCTGCTTTGTCATTAGATAGGTAGCCAGGTTGATCACTACGATAATGCTTGACTATATATTTAGTGGTGCTAATCGCTTGTTCCAAATACTCAGGTTTGGTGGTGACTTCATAGAGTGCCAATAGAGCTCTTGCCATAAATAAATTATCAGAGAGGTATGAGTTTTGCTGTTTGCCGTGACTATAGGCTCCTGCTTCTGAACGGAAATTGGCATTGATGTACTTTGTTGCTTTGAGAGCACGATTTAAGAGTTTAGAATCTTGTGTCGCACGATAAGCTATAGCTAGTGCTTCGATCATTCGTCCGTTTTTGTCAGGGTATATATTCTTGTCAACCCTTGGGATGCCACGAGCACGGCGCTCTCTATCATTAAGCTTGAAAAACTCAGTGGCTTTCTCTCCTTGAACCAAGTCAGCATCTTGACTGGTATAGAAGCCACCACTACTATCAGTCATAAAATCATCCAAGTATTGGACTATTGAGTCGATTGCAGTTGTGAAATCTTTCCCAGGGTTGCGTAATTGCGCTAGTGAGTAGATACGCAGGTATTCAGCTTGAGTCTTGGCTAGTTTTTCATAGTGAGGATTATTCCAATTGTAGTGAGTGGAGTATTGATAGAAACCACCCCAGGCTTTGTCCATGATACCGAGGGCAGCTTTAAGAGTTTTGATTGCATGTTTGTAGCCATCAGTCTCCGGCGCTAAGTTTAATCCATACTCAACAGTGTCACGGTCGACATATTTTTGAGCAATTTTGAGACCACCTTTTTTGAGGTCAAGACTTCTCTTGTATTTGGCTTCTAGTGTAGCTTTACTGGCTTTGCTGAGATAGCTAGTTTTAGAATATTTGATTTTACGGTCGTAATCTTTGCGAGGACTAGGATCTTTGATAACATCTTCAAGCAATTCAGTCATGATTTCGGCTTGAATGTAACCGGCACGTTTGACGATCTCTTCACCTTTGGAATTAAAAATGATAGTAGCCGGCCATCCATATTTTTTGTATCTATTAGAAAGGTAGGCGTTAGAGTCTTGGTCTATTGAAACTGAAATAAAATGCTCATTGAGTAATTTTTCTACTTGAGGGTTTGGATAAGTCTCGGCTTGCATCACATGGCACCAGTGGCACCAAATTGCTTCAAGACTAAGGATGACTAATTTGTGATCACGACTGGCATCTTCAAAGATCTGGTCATTCCACTCATGGCGCCAATTGATGTTTGAACTATGTTGGGCTTCATTTGCAGGCAGCTCATTTGTAGAAGGCTGGCTGCAAGAGCATAGGATCAATACTAAAAACAGACTTAGAACTCTCATTATTTCGATTATAACAATGAATTTCGGGCAATTATAGAGAGTGGATGTACCGGCTGATTCTTATCCATAACATATTTGATCTTTGAGTTCATAGCATCTAGTACAGCGCTATCTAGATCCTCTGCTGCCATAACTAAATTCCTTAGTCTAGTGAGTTCTTCATTATCACCCCGCAGGGGTTCAAGCATATCAGCCAGGAATAGAATCTTGGCGACATCACTCATCTCAGCAGAGCCAAGGGTATGGTCGGCAACAGCGTAAGTGATCTCTGGGTCCATGATCTCATACTCTTCTTCAACCCAAGCAGCGCCGACTCTGGCATGAAGAATATTGGGGTGGAGTTCATCTTCTTCGTAAATTTCAATTTGGTAAAACTCAGCAAGTTGCAAAAGTTCTTCATTCTTTAGTTCTTTGCAGCAATCATGTAACCAAGCTGCAAGTTCAAGTTTTTTGATTTCTTCATTTGAAAGTTTATAGGCTTGAGCAAACTTGATTGCTGTTTCAACAACTGATTGAGTATGCTGGTATCTATGCTCTGAAAGCCTTTGCTTAAGGTCGTTTTGGATTTGTTCAATTTCTAGAGTCACAGTAAGCCTTTAATCCCAACGTATAGATAGAACAGGCCGAAAATGCCAAGTATGATTGCAGAGATTCGAGTGAAAAGATCACTATTGAGTTTGAACCAATGTAAGTACTTTGCTAAGCCGGCAAATAAACTGGCTACAAAGATGATCGCAGTATAGCCAAGTGAGTAGGCAAACATCAGCATCATACTTTTGACTAGTGAACCCAAGCCTGCTGCAATACTAACGACACTGACTAAGACTGGGCTAGAACATGGTGAACTGATTAGTGCAAAAGTAAGACCAACAACAAAGGGACTCGCTTCTGGTACTTTGGTAATAAACTGTGGGATTGGAAATTTGAAAATCCCAGCGAGGCTAAATGCCATCAGAGTGATTAGTAAACCAATTGCAATATTGATTGGAGCTTTGTATTCAGTGAAGACTGCAAATGCAAAGCCGGCAGAAAGTCCGAGCAAGCTCATTACTAGAGCTACTCCCAATACAAACTGGGCGGCATGGGTGAAGGCTTGTTTGCGGCAGTCTACTTTGAGAGTGCCGATATAGGCAAGGTTGATTGGTAGTAAACTGAGTACGCAAGGTAGCAAACTTGAAATTAATCCACCAAAGAAGCCAAGTGCTACCAGGATATAAATGGGAGCACCACTATTGTTTGCTAGGAAATCATTGAATTGGTGTTGATATGCTTCTAATGCAGTAAACATATAAGTATTCTACCATTGCGTATGGTCACTGCGTTCCCTGCATACGGAGCAAAGCTCCTGCACATGGACTTCGTCCTGCTGGCAGCAGCGAAGCATCTGCAGGGAGGAACGACCATATGCAGCTTGCAAAGCAAGCATACGCTTAAGCATTAACTAGAGCATCGACCTTTGCCGTCAGTGCTGGTACTATCTCAAATAAATCAGCAACAATTCCATAGTCTGCTTTTTTAAAGATCGGAGCTTCTGGATCTTTGTTGATTGCAACAATAACTTTACTAGAGCCCATACCAGCAAAGTGTTGGATTGCTCCAGAGATACCACAAGCTATATAAAGATTTGGGCTGACAACTTTACCGGTTTGACCGACTTGCATTGCATGCGGCGCGTAACCACTATCAACTGCAGCACGAGAAGCGCCAACCGCTGCTCCAATCTTGCCCGCAAAGTCTCTAAGGATTTGGAAGTTCTCTGAGTTAGCCATTGCTCTACCGCCTGAAACAATAATTGATGCTTCAGTTAAAGGCACTTCTTTAGAAGCTGATTTTTCAACTTGAGCTAGTTCGATTTTAGAATCTGTAGCTGGATCGACATTAACTATCTCACCACTTGATTCTGGGCTTGATTCAGCTTTGATATTGTTGGGTCTGAAGCTGATAAAAGATTTGCGTCCATCTGTTAATTTGGCTTGGACTAATAGTTTGTTTGAGTAAACACTACGCCCAACTTGCATTGAAGCTTTGTCAAAGGAGATACAGTCAGTTGCAACATTACTATTGGTTTTGGCAGCTGCCATACCCATAAGTGCTTCGCCATCGACTGAATTATTGGCGAAAATCAAATCAGGGTTCTCGCTTTCTACTAGCTTAAGTAGTTCAGCCAAGAATAAATCAGCTCTAAAAGTTTCAAAGGCTGGATTATCAATTGCGTAAACCTTAGAAGCTCCATTTTTGCTTGCTTCTTCAGCTGCGTCAGCCGAGTTAGCTCCAAAAACTGCTGCGATTAGATTATCAGCACCAAATTGCTCTGCGCTGAACTTGGTAATTTCTTTTGAGGCCGGGCTTAATTTGCCGTCTGCCACCTCACAAAACACTAAAACTTTACTCATAAGAATATGATTCCCATCTTAAATAAGTCCTTAACCTTCGGGGCTAAATCGCCTTGACATGATAGAATAGCCCCGTGGTGGCAGTAAATAGCGACGATTTTTATGAATTATTGGGTCTTTCTCGTGGAGCAAGTGAGAAGGAGATCAAATCTGCCTACAAAAAGGCTGCCCGCAAATACCATCCAGATAATAGCGAAACTGGAAATGAAGAGCTTTTTAAGAAGCTAGGCGAAGCTTACGAGGTACTTAGGGATCCTCAAAAGAAGGCCATTTACGACCAATACGGTAAAGAAGGTCTGAGTGGTATGGGTGGTGCCGGTGGTTTTGGTGGCGGATTTAGTTCTGCTGGTTTTGAAGATTTAAGTGATGTTTTCTCACAATTTTTTGGTGGTGGTTTTGGAGGTGCTGGGCGTGGTCGCAATAGACCGAGAGCCGGTCAAGATCATAGTATCGACATCTCACTAGATTTTATAGATGTAATTAAAGAACACAAGAAGAAAATTAAATTTAATCCACTGCAAATTTGTTCAACTTGTGATGGCAAGGGTGCAAAGTCAGATAGTGATATTGTTACTTGTTCAACTTGTGGTGGGCAAGGGCAAGTGAGCTCGGTGCAAAATACAATTTTAGGACAGATCAGGCAAACAACTACTTGTCCAAGTTGTCAGGGTAGTGGTAAAGAAATCAAAAATCCATGCACTTCGTGTAAGGGCAAGGGCTTGAAACGTGAAGACAAGGAAGTGGAAGTTAATATTCCTGCTGGTGTCTATGATGGAGCCACTATGAGGCTTGCAGGCATGGGTGATGCTGGCAGTAATGGTGGTCCCCCAGGTGATATTTATTTGCAAATCAATGTTGGCACGCATAAAAATTTCTCTCGTG
>JAPPOW010000149.1:5417-7244 GCA_028817775.1 Candidatus Melainabacteria bacterium
AGCACCAGTTTCCGGTACTGGGTGTCGGGGGTTCAAATCCCTCCGAGCGTGCCATTTATTCAGAAGGAAATTACTGATCAAAGTGTCACTTTCATCATATTGGTGATCTACTAAAACTTCTGTGGTAAATATATAATGATGGGGATTTTATTTAGAGTTTTAGTAGTTTTAGTTTTGTTTTGCTCTGTTTCAGGCAGGGTCAGTGCAGCAGTCAAAACTAAGATTAGGCCGGTAACCAGTCCGCAAAATATCAATTTGAATCCCAACAAAACTTGTACCGATTTTACGGTAACACTTGATGACAATATTGACGCTTTGACTGGTAGTGGAACTATCAATGCCAAGTTAAAAATCAATAAGAAATTTCTGACTACAGAGACTAGCAATTTTTCTATTCCATACGTCGATGGAGCGATTGGCACAAGTGACAGTATTTCTGTTTGTCTTGTGGATCCTGATTCAATTACTAAAACAAGAAAGCTTCCTCTCACAATTAATATTGAAAGAAAACTTGCCAAAAAACATAAAATCAAAAAACTCAAGACAGAACTTGCTATCTATGCTGGTACTGTCACGATTTCAGGTAAGGCTATAATGCCAAGCTCACCACTATCTCAAAAAAATCTGAGACTTAAGCTACAAACAACAGGTGATGATTCACTTACTAGTTCTAGCACTGAAAGTGATGAAGAATTAGAGCTTGAACTAGAAGAAGATATTGTGATTGGTGCAACAGTCGAACTGTTTGAAGTCGATGATGAAGGGCAAACTATTGGTGAAGCAATTGCTACAACTACCACTGACGTTCAAGGAGAGTTCGAGCTTGAAATACCGTCAGATGGTGGCTTTGATACTGATCACGTAGTCAATGTCTCTGATGGAGAAGAAGAAGTACATTCTTTTGTAACTGAAGAGGAAATTATTGCTGACCCTGTTTCAGAGTTGATTTACGAAAATATTCAGGAGACTGCTACTAATGATAGTGTAGGTTCCGTGGATGAGGTTAACCGTGATGTTGAGATTGATGACTTTAATGCTGAAGAAGTTAATTCAATGCGCGAGCACATTGATGAACTTGGAGTAAGTTTTGAAGAGGAAGGAGTTAGTGAAACTGTTACTAGCTTGGAATCTACTATTGGTGGTTTTGTTGACAATATGATTGAAGTTATTATGGATGAAGAGACAGATAGTGAAGAGGAAAATGCCACTGAGGAGAATCAAACTGAAGCTGCTGTCAATGCAAGCGGTGTGGCTGGTGATTATTTCGTGGCTTTCTTTGATGCTGGTATTTCTGGTTATGTCAGTTCAGATTCAGATGATGGTACCGCAAGCACTCAGTCTGCAATTGAATTAGGGACAGCTCGATTAATGAAACCTTCTGAAGCTGGTGTGCTTCATGTAGTGGAAGTTCCAAAACTTAACTCTCAAGCTCGTTTGGTGAGAGATAATTTTAGTACAACTGATGGAGAAGATGAATCCAATTCTGGTTTCTTGAGACTTGCATTGAGTGAGACTGAAGAGTCTGACAGTAGTCCAAGTGAGGATGATGAACGTTATGATTTCTCTGGTGATCGTTTATATATCTTGGAAGCCAATACTGATAGAGAAAATGAGGGCGGTAACTCAAGTCAAGAGTATTTCACTTCAATTAATAGTAATAATGTCATTAATTTTGTTGAACCTGGTAGAGAATACTCTAAAGTACTTCCTGGTGGTATCTCTGGTTTTAGAGAGGACCCACAGGTGGAAAATTTCTTCCCTGTAGGTGATGGATTATTTCTTTCATCGTCTTTTGGTAGAGGAGAGATGTTCAGTATAGTCTCAGGC
>JAPPOW010000140.1 GCA_028817775.1 Candidatus Melainabacteria bacterium
TTTATAGATATTATACCCTATGGTTTATAGAAAACATGGTATATATTTTTTAGAAATTGTGGTATATGTTTTCTAGATAAATGTCCCGCTTTTTACTAGAAAAATCTAGCGAGTTTCACTAGAAATCCTTGTTATGCTAAGCTTTTTTACATGTCCAAAAGATTATTAGTTATAGGATCTGGTGGTAGAGAGCATGCTCTCACTTGGAAATTAGCTCAATCTCCAAAGGTTGAGAAGATTTTTGTAGCTCCAGGTAACCCCGGTACAGCGGCTATTGATAAAGCCGAGAATATCGATATCAAGGTCTCTGACTTTGGCAAACTTTCACACTTGGCTTACGCTGAAGCTATTGATATTACAGTAGTTGGCCCTGATGATCCATTGGGTGATGGAATTATTGATCATTTCCAAGCCAAAGGACTTAAGATTTGGGGACCGAGCCAGGCGGCAGCTAGACTAGAATCATCCAAAGCTTTTGCCAAAGATTTTATGGCGCGTCACAATATTCCTACTGCTGAATACAAAGTCTTTACTGAACTGGAACCAGCACTTGAGTATTGTAATGAGCAAGGTTATCCAATAGTAGTTAAAGCAAGTGGTTTAGCTCTTGGCAAGGGAGTAGCGATTGCTCAAGATGAAACTGAAGCAAAAGATTTTCTAGAGAAAATTTTTATAGAAAGAGTTTTTGGTGAAGCTGGTGATCAAGTAGTGATTGAAGAATTTTTGGATGGTCAAGAGATTTCAATCCATGCTCTTGCTGATGGTACTAATTCTCTGATCTTACAAACGGCACAAGATCATAAACCAGTCGGTGAGGGCGACACTGGTCCTAATACTGGTGGTATGGGTACTATTAGCCCATTACCTTGGCTAAGTGAAGAAGAGTTGAAAGCTATCGATGAAACTATAGTCAAGCCGACTATCAAAGGTATGGAAGAAGAGGGCGCGCCATTTACAGGTTTACTTTATCCAGGTTTAAAAATGACCAGCAAGGGACCTAGGGTGCTTGAATTCAATGTCCGTTTTGGTGATCCAGAAACTCAGGTTTATATGAGAACTTTAGAGAATGATTTACTAGAAATTATTGAAGCGAGTTTGGATGATAGGCTTAATGAAATTGAACTTAAGTGGTCTAATAAAGCTGCAGCCTGTATCATTCTTGCTTCTGGCGGTTATCCAGCTAGTTATCACAAGGGTAAAGAAATTACTGGTATTGAAGATGCCAATCAATTAGATGACGTAGTTGTCTTTCAAGCTGGCACCAAATTAGATCAAGATAAATTGCTGACAAATGGTGGTAGAGTGCTTGGAGTGACCGCAACTGCAGATAATCTCGATGAAGCATTAGCGAAAGCTTATCAAGCAGCAAAAAAAATCAACTTTGAGGATATGTATTTGAGAGGAGATATTGGGTTTAATTTAACTAAGTTAACCCATGCCTGATAAAAATCAAAAATCTTCTCAGGAGTCAATTGGATTTGCTCTTGAATATATTGGAGAATCTTTCAAGGAAATAAACCCTTGGAATAATTTTAAGTTACTAGGTTCTAACCTAGGCAAAGATATTCTTGCTGGTATGGTTGTTGCAGTAATTGCTCTACCTTCAGCTATTGCTTTTGGAGTTGGTTCAGGACTTGGAGCAGTTGCTGGGATTTGGTCAGCAATTATTGGTGGGATTTTTGGTGGACTCTTTGGTGGTTCCAAGATTGGTGTTAGCGGTCCAACTGGTCCAACTATGATTCAACTTGCTGCAATCATGATTGGTTTTAAAACAGTAGAAGGAAGTCTTGATCTTACAACAGCTTTCTCGATTGTTTTCCTTAGTGGCTTGATTCTGGTTGTGCTATCGGTGATGCGGGTTTCACAGTTGATTTATTTTACACCTTACTCTGTGGTAGCTGGTTTTATGTGTGGGATAGGTGTCATTGTTATGGCATTGCAGATCAATCCATTTTTTGGTTTGGATGGAGTCGGTTCGGTTAAGGATGCCATTGCACAGATTCCTTATGCCTTGACTCATATTCATGTTGATGATTTTGAGATTGCTTTACCTTCATTGATTGTGTTGATCATATGGCCTTTTTTGAAATCAAAGGTCAAGTTCTTAGAAAAAATCCCCGCACCGCTTTTGGTTTTGCTAGTGGCAACAGCAGCGGCACAGATGCTGCATTTGGATTTACATACTGTCGGCTCAATTCCAACTGGTTTACCTGCATTGCATTTTCCAAATTTAACAATGATGGAAAAAATCTTCTGGCCAGCACTGTCAATTGCTGGACTAGTGGTGATTGATTCTTTGCTTACTTGTATCGTTGCTGATAATGTTAGTGGTGAAAAGCACAGTAGCGATAGAGAAACTTTTGGGCAAGGTCTAGCTAATATGGTTTCTTCTTTGTTTGGTGGTTTACCAACTGCAACTTCAACTTTGCGCACAGTTACTAATCATCAATCAGGTGGACGGACACCGCTTGCTGCAGTGGTACATAGTTTGGTTTTGTTGGCTCTGGTACTGGGGCTTGGTCCTTATGCTGAGCAAATTCCAATGGCTGCACTGGCTGCAATCTTGTTTAAAGTCGGTATTGATATTCTCGACTATAAGATTTTGAAAGTCTTTCATCGTTTGCCTTTTACCGATATGTTGGTTTTTACGGTAGTCTTGATTGTTACTCTAGTACAAGATTTACTGGTGGCTATGGCAGTAGGTTTAGTCTTGGCCTTCTTTAGATTTATTCAAGAACTAAGTTATGCTTATCAACATGATGCAGCCTATCTTGCTGATATGGTAGATGAGGTTAATGAGTATGTTGATAGGGATATCAAAATTCTTAAACCTAATGGACCGTTATTCTTTGGTTCAGTTGAACCATTGAGTGAGGTCTACCGTAACACAGCTGCCCATGATTTCTTGATTATTGACTTGGATGCTGTTAGTTTTATGGATCTTTCAGGTGCTTATGCTGTTGAAGATCTGGTTGCCTGGGCTGAGAACAAAAAACGCAAAACAGTTTTGAGTGGTGGTAAGCCACATATAGTAAAGATGCTTGAGAGGCTTAATGTGATTGATGAAGATCGTAAGCGCGAATATTTCCCTCAATTAGAAGAAGCGATAGCTTATGCTCGGGTCTCTGAGACTATTAGTAATCTTGATGACGAAGCTGAGCAGACTACCATCCTGCGCATGGAATGAGCCAAATGCTATAATCATGCCTGATGGCAACAGACCTCTATACCAAAGCAGGAGTGAGTATTGACGCTGGCTCCAAAACAATTGATCTAATTAAGGACGATGTCGCTAGTACCCATAGCTCGGCTGTAATTACTGGACTGGGTAGTTTTGGTGCACTTTTTGATCTCAAATCAATAGTTAATGATTATGATGAGCCCATCTTGGTACAGAGTATTGATGGTGTTGGCACCAAGCTTAGTGTCGCTAAGTTGATGAATAAATTTGATACTGTCGGTGAGGATATAGTTAACCATAGTATCGATGATATTTTAGTTATGGGGGCGCGTGGACTTACTTTCCTTGATTATGTGGCTCATGACAAGCTTGATCCTGTGGTGATGGCAGATATTGTCAAAGGTATGTGCAAGGCTTGCCGCGAGAGTGGACTTTCACTAGTTGGCGGTGAGACTGCTGAGATGCCAGGTACCTATCAAACAGGTGAACATGATATTGCTGGTTGTATTACTGGTATTGTAGAGAAGTCTAAAGTTATCACCGGTGAGAATTGCCAAGCTGGCAATATTTTGATTGGCATTGAATCTAGTGGTTTGCACACCAATGGCTACTCACTAGCCCGTAAAATTTTATTAGATAGCTTTGATCTTTATGATAAGCCTGAGCAGCTCGAGGGGCGCAGCCTAGGCGAGGTTTTACTAGAACCTCATCTTAGTTATGCTAATGAAGTTTTCTCGGTGCTTGACTCAGGAATTAAGATTAATGGGCTTGCTCATATTACTGGTGGTGGTTTCATCGAAAATATTCCAAGGATACTGCCAGAAGGCTTAGCTGTAGAGATTGATACGACTAGCTTTAAAGTTTTGCCTATTTTTGAATTGATTCAAGATCTTGGTCAAGTCTCCAAAGAAGAAATGTTTAGAGTATTTAATATGGGCATTGGTATGATCTTGATTGTTGATGCTGCTGATCAAGCTGCTGTGGAGGCTCAGTTGGCTAAATTTGATAAGAAATTTTATGACTTAGGTAGAGTGGTAACTGGTAAAAAAGAAGTAGTACTAAAATGAAATTAGAAACTATTGATCCTAATAATGTTATTCGAGAAACTAATCTAAGTGGTACTAAGTATCAGGGCAAGGTTCGTGATGTCTACGATAATGCTGACAGCACTTTGACCATTGTTACTACAGATAGACATTCAAGCTTTGACCGGGTGCTGGCTCATATACCTCACAAGGGACAAGTACTCAATCAACTTAGTCTTTGGTGGTTTGAGCAGCTTAAGGATATAGTAACTAATCATGTGATTTTATCAGTAGATGCTAATACTATTCTTGCTAAGAAAACTAAGCCTCTACCGATTGAAGTTATTGTCCGTGGTTATATCACCGGGGTGACTGCTACTTCACTATGGACTAATTATAATAATGGTCAACGTGACTTTGGTGATTTTACTTTGCCTGATGGCATGGTCAAGAACCAAAAGTTAGCAGAGCCAGTTTTGACTCCTACTACCAAATCTGATCTTGGTGATGAGAATCTGAGTTCTAAGCAGATAGTTGAGAAGGGGCTACTGACTCAAGAGCGGCTTGATGAAGTTAATGCAATTGCAATCAAGATTTTCAAGCGCGGGCAGGAGCTTGCACTAGAACGAGGTTTGATCTTAGTTGATACCAAGTATGAGTTTGGGCTTGATGATGATGGCAATTTACTTTTGATTGATGAAGTACATACGCCAGATTCTTCTCGCTATTGGCTGGCTGATAGCTATGATGAAGCTTTTGCAGCTGGGCAGGATCCTAAGAGCTTTGATAAAGAATTTTTGCGTAAGTGGTTTAAGGACAACTGTGATCCTTATAAGGATGCGACTTTGCCTGATGCACCGCCAGGGATGGTGCTAGAACTTGCCAAAAGATATATGGAAATTTTTGAAAAAATAACAGGGAGTGAATTAAATTGCAAGAACTAAAATCAATAAGTCCAATCGATGGTAGATATAGATCAAAAGTAGATGATCTAGCTCAATATTTTAGTGAGGCTGCTTTGATTCGCTATCGTACTAGAGTTGAACTTGAGTATTTGATTGCCTTGACCCAGCAAGAAGGTCTCGGTTTGCGTTCATTGACTGAAGCAGAGCTAACGAGCCTGCGTTCTATTTATAAGGACTTTAGTTTTGATGATGCTATCAATGTCAAAGCCAAAGAATCAGTTATTAATCATGATGTTAAGTCAGTTGAATACTTACTCAAAGATAAATTATCTGATACTTCATTGGAAGATCTCAAGGAATGGATTCACTTTGCATTAACTTCTGAAGACATTAATAATCTTTCTTATGCTTTGATGATTTCTGAAGCGGTTAATCAAGTTATGCTACCAGCTTTAGAGCAAGTTCAAGGCGAACTGGATAAACTCGCTGCGCAATATGCTGGGCTGGCGATATTAGCTCGCACTCATGGTCAATCGGCTTCTCCTACTAGTTTTGGTAAAGAGTTTAAGGTCTTTGCGCAGCGCTTGCAGCGTCAAATTGAGCAAGTTAAATCATTTACAATGCTGGCTAAGCTTAATGGTGCAACAGGTAACTATAATGCTCATCAAATAGCATTCCCGAATGTAGACTGGCTTCAATTTAGTGCTAAGTTTATTGATAGTCTTAATCAAGATCTTGGTCCTATTAAGCTTGAACTTAATCCACTGACTACTCAGATTGAATCTCATGATACTTTGGCTGAGTTGGCAGATATTTTCTCTAGGTTCAATACTGTGATGATTAGTTTTGACCAGGATATCTGGCGTTATATTAGTGATGCTTGGTTAAGCCAGAAGGCTAATGAGAAAGAAGTTGGTTCATCTACCATGCCACATAAAGTTAATCCAATTGATTTTGAGAATAGTGAAGGCAATTTGGGAATTGCCAATGCCTTGTTTAATTTCTTCAAGACCAAGCTACCAATCTCACGCCTGCAACGAGATTTGACTGATTCAACAGTCTTGCGTAATTTCGGGATGGCATTTGCTTATTCTTTATTAGCTTATAAATCTTCACTCAAAGGCTTAGCTAAGATTGTAGTTAATGAAAGCAAAGTACAGGAAGCACTTGATCAGCACCCAGAGGTCTTGGCTGAAGCAATTCAGACGGTGATGCGTAGAGAGGGCTTAGCTATTCCTTATGAGCAACTCAAAGCTTTGACCCGTGGTAAGCAAGTGACTACTCAGGATTTTCAGAATTTTATTCAAGGCTTGAATTTAGAGCCTAGTGTTAAAGAGGAGCTAGCTAAGTTAAGTCCTGCTAGTTATACTGGCATTGCAGAGAAACTTGCTGTTGATTGTGACATGATAAAATCATAGGGTGGTCGATAAAGTAAGTAATTGGCTTAAAATTGCTAAGTATGACTTAAAGTCAGCTGCTGATAGTCATAAGTGTCAAAACTATTTAACCTGTATAGAAAAGTGTCATAATTCACTTGAGAAAATTCTCAAGGCTATGATTGCTTCCCATCATGAAGTACCAGCAAAGATACATGCTTTGTTGAAGCTATCATCTGAGGCTGTTATTGAAAATCTGCAAAAGGATATTCAAAAGTTTTTTGATGAATTAGATACTTTGTATATGAATACTCGTTATCCAGATGATTTTGAGATCTTAGAAGCTAGTATTGATGAGGGTGAATCAGCTAGAATTTTAAAGGAAACCAAGAGGGTCTTTGCATGGCTAGAAAAAAAAATAAAATAGAGCTTGAAGAACTATTCACAAGATTAACCAATAAGGTTACAGCTAATTTTGATATTGATGAGCTCGTACTTTTTGGTTCCTATGCTAAGGGATTGGAGCATGACCAAAGTGATATCGACGTTGCTCTAATATCACCAGATTTAGATCCAGCCAAGCTTACTTATCAAAACACATTGAGGGTCAAACGTAAGTCCGATCTACTAGAACCAGATTTGCAACTTTTTGCATTTAATTCAGATAACTATTACAATCATAAATA
>JAPPOW010000201.1:0-313 GCA_028817775.1 Candidatus Melainabacteria bacterium
GATGGTACTACTAACTGGCCCAAGGCAAGTTGGCAAGACAACTCTTGCTCTAAATTTACTAGATAACCAAGAAGATCGATATCTCAATTGGGACACCAGCAGTGGGAGAGACAAAATTCTCCAGAAAAAATTTCCTAGCTCTTCTGGCATGCTAGTACTCGATGAAATTCATAAGTTTGCCAAGTGGCGCGACCTACTCAAGGATCTTTATGATTCACGATCTAAAGATCTAGAAATTTTAGTCACTGGTAGCGCCAGGCTTGATCATTACCGCAAAGGAGGTGATTCGCTACAAGGTCGTTATCATCTTTTG
>JAPPOW010000201.1:323-28309 GCA_028817775.1 Candidatus Melainabacteria bacterium
CTAGGTCCGTTACCAGAGCCATATCTTTCACAAGATCAAACTGAAGCAAGACGTTGGTCTCGTGAATACAGACAAAGATTAATTGAAGAAGAAGTTACAGACCTAGAACAAGTTTCAGAAATCTCTTTACTTGAGTTACTTTCCTATAGGCTCTCTGATTCTGTTGCTTCAATTCTCTCTATCAACTCACTTAGAGAAGATTTAGGTGTGGCACACAAAACCGTAAGTAGATGGATAGAAATTTTTGAAAATCTATACCATATCTTTCGGGTGCATCCATTCGGCTCACCCAAAATCAAAGCCGTCAAAAAAGAATCCAAGCATTACTTCTATGATTGGAACTTAATTGAAAACCCAAGCGCTCGCTTAGAAAACATGTTGGCTTCGCACTTGCTCAAATGGTGTCACTACATCGAAGATACTCAAGGCTATGACATGGAATTAAGGTTCTTTAGAGATCTTGAGCAGCGAGAAGTAGATTTTGTCATCCTACAGAATCGCAAGCCAATAGAATTTATTGAATGCAAACTAAGTCAAAGTTCTACAGACAAGAACCTAGTCTATCTTAAGAAAAAGTTTCCAGAGGTCGAAGCAGTACAAGTTTGTCTAGATGACTGTGAGGATAATCGAGTTGGGGAGCTGCAAATCAGACAATGTTCACTCCAAGACTACCTATGGGAGAAAATTTAGACCACATGTTAAAATTTGCCTCTATGCCAAGTACTACTAACTGGTTTCAAGAAGTGCATAAGGACAATCATTCACTCGGAATGAGCCAAAAACAAGTTTTGTTTGATCAACAAAGCGACTATCAGCATGTATTAATTTTTGAAAATGAACTCTATGGCAAGGTACTAGTACTTGATGGCTGTTATATGCTTAGCGAGCTAGACGAACATATGTACCACAAAGCTCTAACCACTTATGGAATGCAAAACCTCCCCTGTCATCCTGAGGAGTCGAAGACGACGTCAGGATCCCCATGTGGAACCGAAGGAGATCCTAACGCCTTGCAGGCTCAGGATGACAAGTTGAATATCCTAGTAGTAGGAGCTGGAGATGGCGGCATAGTCCGTGATCTATTGCGCAACTGGGCTGAGCGCATAGAGAAAGTTACCATGGTGGAAATTGATCAAATGGTAATCGATGCTTGCAAGCAGCACTTCCCGCAAGTAGCCGCTGAATTTGATAACCCCAAGCTAGAGCTTAAAGTAGAAGATGCACTTAAATTTATCAAATCAGCTCCAGATCAAAGCTATGACTTAGTACTCTGTGACTCTACTGACCCAGAAGGTTTTGCTGCTGGTTTAATTGAAGTAGATTTTTACCAAAGTATCAAGAGAGTCATGAAACCTAGTGGCGTATTTTGCGCTCAATCAGGCTCGCCATTCTTGATGAAAGAAGAGCTTGAGAAAACTCAAACTAATTTAGCCAAGGTCTTTGATGATGTCCATACCTTCCATGGACCAATGCTGGTTTACCCAGGCGGTTTCTGGTGCTATACAGCTGCTGGAGCCAAATTAATCAATAAAAATAATTTAGATATGAAGGAGTTTGTGAATGCCTAAAGTATCTGTTGTCGTTCCTTCCTATAATAGAGCGGATTATATCTCTGAAACCATTGAGAGCATACTAGCTCAGACTTTCAAAGACTTTGAACTCATCTTTATTGATGATGGCAGTACCGACAAGACAGAAGAGTTGGTCAAAGCCTTTGCTAGCCAGGATGAGCGAGTTAAGTATTTCAAACAAAAAAACTCAGAGCGGGCTGTTGCCCGTAGCTACGGTATGAGTTTGGCTTCAGCGGACTTGATCTGCTTAATTGATTCTGATGATCTTTGGTACCCCAATAAACTAGAACTACAAGTAGCAAGGATGGAAGCGGACCCTGAACTTTGTTGCTGCTATGCCTCTGTCGACAGGATTGATCTAGAGAGCAAGCCAGTCAAATCAGCTCCTAGACAACAAGAAGGTTACTCCGGAAATATCTATGAGAAACTACTCGAGCGCAATTTTATTCCTTCAGTGACGCCAATGATTCGCAAAAAATATATTGAGATGGTTGGCTCGCAAGTAACAGAATTCATTCCCTATGAGGATTGGGATTTCTGGTTACGCCTGGCTCGTATTGGTAAGTTTGAACACTTGACCGATATACTTGGTTCTTACCGTTTGCATCCTGGTCAATCAGTACAGAATGTTAAGCCCGAGAAAATTGAAGAAGTAACCTTGAAAGTACTTGACGCTAATCGTCCAACTACCGAGGAAGCTTACAGCCTGGCTTACCTGCGCTGTGCTTATTGGTACATTATCGCTGGCGACTTGCGCTATGCTCGTAAACTACTACGCAGATCTATGAGCCGAAGCAGCAAAAGAAGTTATGATTATAGATGGTGGGCTTTGTATTTGATGAGCTTTGTCAAAATACTTGCTCCAGGCTTCGTTGATAATTTACTTGGTTCCTTCCATTAGTTGTCATCCTGAGGAGCCAAAGGCGACGTCAGGACCTCCCAATGAAAACTGAAATTCTTAGATTCATAATCCGCTACACCACCTTTGCTGGTAATCTATTCCCGCAGTTTTTAATATGCTGCCTGCTACTTTATATAGATTTTGAAACCGGCTACAAAGTTGGTTCAATTTGGTTTTATGGTTATGCGCTCAATCTGGTGATTAAGAACTCTATCCGCAAAGCCCGCCCGCCCAAAGCCAATTGGAAAGTACCTCATGTCAATGGTTTTAGTTTCCCTTCTGGACACTCTTTGATGTCAATAGTGCTCTACTGGTCCATTGCTAAATATTTTGCAATTGCAATGCCTTTTGCAGTTTTGTTCTACGCCCTGCCATTTTGGCTTGGCGCTTCCAGACTCTACCTCCGTGTGCACTTCCCTGAAGACGTCTTGGCTGGTTGGTTGATTGCCTATTGCTATCTTCATTTTGCAAGTGAAAAGGTCATAGAATTTAACTCACAATTTTACGAGATTTTTTATAAGATTTGCCACTTATTTGGCTAAGAAGTCTTACACAAAGATTAAGATAAAGCTCCTTTGTTATAATTAAACGCCAAATGACCAAGATTTTTCAAGAACGCAAAACAATAGAACAAGTTGAGGAGAGTAATGAATTTGCTCCTAAATTTGATGCTGATGGCTTGATTCCAGTTGTCACTACTGATTATGAAAGTGGCGAATTATTGATGCAGGGCTATATGAATGAAGAAGCTCTCAAACAAAGTTTAGAAAAAGGTCAAGCTGTATACTACTCGCGCTCACGCAAAGTTGTTTGGCACAAAGGTGCTACTAGTGGACTTTATCAAGACATCAAAGAAATGCGTATCGACGATGACCAAGATTGTATTTGGTTACGAGTGACGGTTTCTGGTTCTGGTGCTAGTTGTCACGTTGGTTACCGTTCTTGTTTCTACCGCACTGTACCAAATGGCAAAGATTTTGATCCCAACAAAGAAATCGAACTTAAATTTGTAGAGAGCGAAAAAACATTTGATCCAGTGGAGGTATACGGCGATGTCCCTAACCCAACACAGCTATAAACCAGATACCACTAAAGAAAGCCGCTCTCAGGTTGCAACCACTTTAGATAGAGTTGGTATGTCTGAAGTTGAGTTGCCAATTTTGATCAACGAGCCCAAAGGAGCTACTATCAAAATCCCAGCTCGAGCTGAGCTTTACGTTAGTCTCGATGACCCACATGCCAAGGGCATTCATATGTCTCGGCTCTATCTTAAGGCTAAAGAATTTTTCGCTGAATACCCGCTTAGTTTCCCATCCCTAGCGAGTTTGACTGAAGCAATTCTTGAGACCCATAAGGACCTAAGTTTCTCCTCTCATGTTGCAGTGAGCTTTGAATATATGCAAGAGAAACAAGCACTAGTCAGTGAAGAAACTGGTTATCGCTTCTACCCGGTGACCCTTGCTCTAACTAGAGGACCTGGCACCAAGCTCAAGTATCAAATGGACATTGAATTAGTTTACTCTAGTACTTGTCCTTGCTCTGCAGCCTTAGCGAGACAAATAGTCAAAGATAAATTTCTAGAAAAGCATAACGGCACAGTTTCAGTTGAAGAAGTAGCTAAGTGGTTAAGTAGTGAAGAAGCGCAGTCTGCTGTGCCGCATGCTCAAAGAAGCAAAGTTAACCTCAGCCTGGAGTTTAATGAAGTCGGTGCCAAGCTGGATCTTGATCACTGGATTGATTTGATTGAAGCAGCCCTAGCAACCCCTGTACAAGCAGCGGTGAAACGAGAAGATGAGCAAGAATTCGCCAAACTCAACGGCGAGAATATGATGTTCAGTGAAGATGCTGCTCGCAAACTCAAAGCATGCCTAGACAAAGAAGCACAGGTGTCTGACTATCAAATTAAAGTAGAACATTTAGAGAGCTTACACGCTCATAACGCTGTAGTGGTGACTAGCAAAGGACTGTAGCAATGGACTGTAGTGGTGGAGCTTGTACGATAAGTCACAATCATAAGAGTAGTCCAGCTCCAAAAGCTAAAGCTACCAAGCCATCAAGCGACAGGTCCTATGTCAGACCAAGACCTGTAGCAAAACCTAAGACTGGTCACGAAGAGAATTGTGCTATTTGTGATGAACACCAAAAATTAGAGGAGCAAGGCACGCCTCATATCCACAAACACCTTCATCAAGAGGACCATAGCTGTCATGATCATGAATGTGAACATCACGGCACTCCACATGGTCATATCAAAACTCATGAACACGAGCATGAGCATAAACACGATCACACTTATAACCACGATCATAGTCATGAACATGACCACCACCATGATCACCCAAATACACTTGAATCAATCATTGGACACAGCAAACTACCTCAATGGCTCAAAGAGCTCAGTCTAAACTTGTCCTTCTTATCACCAGCTTTAATTATCTCTAAAATGCTCTCTCACACAAAGTTACCGCAGATTTTCAGAACCCTTGCAGCAATTACCGGAATGCATGCTCTTAACAGAGGTAAGACTAAGCTTGGTAGATTGGGGCTTACTTATCTAATTTCGGGAGCCGCTGCTGGAGATAAAGCCTTGTCTGAATCGACTAAGCATAAATTTGGTTTAGGAACAAACTGGACACGCTTCATTGCAACTACTTGTGTTGCAGTTGTTGAAAAATTTGCTGGCAATGGTCACGGCGGTAATAATTTCAAAGAAGAAGTGGATAGCTTCAAACAAAACGTTAAAGATCCCCAGAAGTGGAAAGAACTTTGGCCTAGTCTAGTCAATGTAGAATCTAAAGTTCAAGTGATTACTCCTCTTGTCAATAAACTAATTAAAAGTTTTGCTCCTAAGCGTGATAGCCTTTTTAACACTCTGCTACAAATAGTTCTAACCAGTGCGAGCTTTGTTGGTTTTGATCAAATTTTAAAATCATGCGCAAGTATCTTTGGCAAAGGCTCAGCCTTTGCAAGTATAGCTGGAACTGTGTGTGGTTGTTGCGGCACTCCGGTTTGTGCTGCTGCTGCCACTAACTCTGCATTAAGCGACACCTTTTAATTATGAAACCAAAAACGACCAAAAAATATAGTATCCTAGCAACGCTATTAGCCCTCTGCCTTACAGCAATGCCCGTGTATGCCCATGGAGCTGGCTGCGCTTGTAGCTCCTTCCGTGGCACTGGACTCGGTGGACCAATTATCACCATCCCAGCTTACACCATGAGTAAAGGCGTCACTAGTCTCGGATTTGGATTTAGCTACCTTAATATGGGTAGATTGACACCAACTCAAATCAATAGAGTGATAAGGTCTGGTGAACATGCTGATGACAGTGCTGGTTCTTTCAGTCCAAGTCTCTCATTGGCTCATGGTCTCACTGACAAATTTAGTCTAGCCGCAAGCTTACCATTCAATTTTAGTTATGACTTTCGCGAAGTTCACGATGAACTTGAAGGGCTTGGTGACAGTATCGGGCTTGGTGATCTAACAGTGATGGGACAGTATATGTTCTATAACGAGCACAATACTCAATTGGCTTTGCTTGGCGGAGTAAAGTTACCAACTGGTAACACTAATGTCTATGGCAATACTGGTGAAAGATTTGAACAACTCAACCAACCTGGTTCTGGCTCTACTGATCCATTATTTGGCTTTGCTGCTAGTCATCAATTTGGATCTTGGGGCTTAGACTTTAATACCCTGTATAAACTAGCAACTGAGGGTGACCAAGATACTGATATTGGCGATGTGGTCAATTTCAATCTAGCAGCTAGTTATGCACTCAACCACGAACATGAAGCAGACGTTTTCTCTCATGCTCATGATGAACACGATGATCATAGCGATCATGAAATTCATCATAGATTCCTAGAGCATATCTTCCCTGAACATATTGGTGATAATCATCTTACTTGGGATTTTATTCTTGAAGCTAATGCCACTTGGGAAGAAGCCCCTGAAGTATCTGAACAGAAGGATGCTAATCATGGTGGCACCACTATACTCTTGACTCCAGGCATTAGAGCTACAGTAAATGATTCTTGGGTATATAATTTAGCTCTTGGATTCCCTATCATCGAAGATTTGCGTGGTGAACAGGGTGGGACTGATTTGCAGTTGTTCTTTGGGGTGGCTACGAGTTTTTAGGTTTCACGCATGTGGTCGCTACACTCCCTGGTTGTGGAGACTGCGTCTCCTGGTTGCGTTCACTCTGTTCTCTGGCTGTGGCACTTCGTGCCTGCTTTATGCAAAAGCAGCGAAGCACAGGCAGGGAGTGAAACGACCACAACCAGGGAACGTAGCGACCACATGCATAAACAGCTATACTTAACCTGTGACCTCAAAACTCCTAATAATCGCTGGCACCCATGGACAAGAACCCCAATCTTGTTTTGTAGCTCGTAAATTAGTAGAGCTATTTAAACTTGAACTCAAATCTTCAGAGCCTTTTGATTTTTATCAAGGCGAAGTGATAGATATCATCCCAGATCTCAATCGCTATGGATTGGAGCACTCTTGCCGAGGCAACGCTAATGGGGTTGATCTCAATCGTAATATGCCCACAAGTAATTGGTCTGAGGATCATAGTCATCCAGATTACTATCCAGGTACTAGCCCAGGCTCTGAAGTCGAGACTCAAGCTCTACTCAATATAATTAAACTTCGGCATTCTGCAAAACAAAGTTTTACTAGTAATGCCGACACAAAAAAAATTGAAACCGTGCAAAGCACGTGTTTCACAAAGAATCTAAATGACTTTAAAGCTGAAGCACACGGATTAATTATTTCTATTCACACAAATCACTTTATAGCTAATGCTAACGAACCCCAATTAAACTATGATGGCTCAGAAAAATCATTAGCTCTAGCACAAAAGCTTGCCGATGAGCTCAAGCTACCACTAACAAGAGACATTGGCTATCCAACACCTGGCTCTTTGGGTAGTTACTGTTTAGAAAATAATATTGACTGTATGACACTTGAGCTTGACGATAACTTAGATAACGAAGCAAGTTGGCAGAGATACGGCAAAGCGTTATGTTATCCCTTCCGGGTTGTAACGCCGTAACGCTTTATCATTACGTATTAGCAAAGCGTTACGGCGTTACAACCCGGAAGGGATAACATAACGTTACAATATACGGAATGTCCTTGGTAGAAATCAAAAACTCCAACTGCAAACGCGCCATCATCCTTGGTTCTGGTGTCTCTGTCTACGAGGGCAAAGAACCGGTGGCTTCTATTCCTTATGCTGAAATTCCCAACTGGCCTCTCGGTAAAGTCAAAGGTCACAAAGGGGTATTGGATATTTACGATGATCTTTGGGTTTTGCGTGGTCGTGCTCATCTCTATGAAGGTTTCACTTGGCAGCAAGCTTGTTTCCCAACTCAATTTCTAATTGATCATGGCATCGAAGAGCTGATAGTTACTAATTCTGCTGGTGGTATTAATCCAAAGTTTGAAATTGGTGATCTAATGCAAATCACTGGCTATCTAGATTTCATCAAGCCAGGCAAAGCGCGCGGTAATCTTGAAGCACTCACTCAAAAAACAATTGAGTTTCAATCAGAGCAGCTTGCTACTAATCACCATGGAGTTTATGTAGCAGTACATGGACCAAACTACGAGTCTGATGCTGAAGTTTCACTATTTAGAAATCTTGGAGCTGATGCCGTTGGTATGTCGACTGCTCCAGAGATTGAAACAGCGGTCAAAGCTGGAATTAAAATAACGGCAGTTAGCATAATAACTAATGTCTATGGCAAAACCGAAGATCTAGGCCACGAGGGTGTTTTGGCAGCAGCCAAGTCAGCAAGTGCTAAACTTACTAACTTACTAGGAATTGACTAATGCCAAAGTTAACAATGCTAACTGCCTATGATTTCAACACAGCAAGAGCTCTTGCTGAGGCTGGTATTGATTATATTCTAGTTGGTGACTCACTTGCCATGGTTGGTCTAGGCTATACTGACACCAAACAAGTAAGCCTTGGTGAAATGCTTATTGCCACTCGAGCCGTCAGACGCGGAGCGCCTGAAGCCAAGGTTATTACCGACCTACCACTCAAAGCAGCTAGTAAAAAAATCAATGTTGCCCTCAAAGCAGCAGAGCAAATCATTATTGCTGGTGCCAATATAGTCAAAGTCGAGAATGCTGAGAAGAACACTTTACGTATCATCAATAAAATGCGCGAAGAAAGAATTGAAGTCATGGGACATATTGGTTATACACCTCAGACTTTTGACAAACCAATCTTGGTCAAGGATAGAGAAAAGCTAATTGAAGATGCCCGTAAACTGGAAGAAGCTGGAGTGATGGGAATAGTACTAGAAATGGTGCCTAGTGAAATTGCACAAGAAATCACAGAGATGCTCAGCATACCAACAATCGGTATTGGTGCCGGCTCAGCTACTAGTGGACAAGTTTTAGTCTCTGATGATATGCTTGGTCGTTACAATTGCATCAATCCTAAATTCCTGCGCCGCTATGCCAATCAATATGGTGAGATGGTTTCAGCTTTCAAAGAATATATTGAAGATGTGAAATCTGGGAGTTTCCCTAATGAAACGGAGTCCTATAATAATGGGCAGATGGTTGCTTCGCAACCTGCATATGGAGCATAGCTCCTGCAGATGCTTCGCTGCTGTTAATTCCTGAATCTTCCAGCAAGGCGAAGCCATTTGCAGGCACAAAGTGCCATAGGCAGGGAGCAAAGCGACCATATGCCCAAAACTAAGCAACCATTGCATATTGCTTTTCACTAAGCACTGGTCTCGCTAATTCAACTGCTGGAGCTTTTTTGATGTCCGTATCATGGTATTCAATCTGATCCCCCTCATTTGATTTCTTACTAGAACGGTTGAGATAGAGACCTACACCAATATTGTAAGCAGCCATCGAGAAGTTAGACCATGAGAGAATTAGATTAAGCATTTTCTGCGGTAAGAAGCGCTGAACTATATCCATATAGGTGTTGACTGTAAGGAACATAGCGGAGATATTGAAATCTGGTTCTGGGTGACCAAAGAGCGCGATGTCAGCAACTGTACCACCAAGGTTGCGAACAGCACCACCAAGTTTGTAGAAAATATTTTTATTGGCTTTACCAAGGTAACCTAAGATCGAACCAAAAATCATCAAGTAACCACTCAGTGCATCAGTGTGCCCCTTGTCTCTATTCTCATCACCTTTGAATAATTGCTTAATTGCAATCAAACCACTCTCTTCAAGGAATTTTTCAAAACGTCCACGATAATTGCCATTGTCCGAATTAAAGAGTTCAAGCACAGAATTAAATTTAAATTTAGCTAGGAATTCAGTAAGTTTGGTTTTGATATTATCAGCATTCAAACCAGTCAAGAAGCGGCGTCCAGCACCAAAGCCACCTGTAATATTTTCCTTGAATAGTTTACGCATCGCCATCATATTAAGATCCAGATCTTGACCTTGAGTCGGCGGCTTGGCTTTGGAATCAGTAACATCAATATTGTACTTCTGCTTTGCAAGCTCATTGTAAATCCCCTCTTGCGAGCCAACTAATTGTGAAATACCAAGTCCAAGACCACGAGCCAAACCAAGATCTTCAATACGTTTCTCAGCAACAATAAATAAAGGTTCGATGAATCTTGCCAGTGCTTCAACAAGTCGATTTTTCTTCCAAGCTTCCCAAGTTTCATGCATACACTGAGCTGTCAGTAAAACTTTAGAAGTGTTGAGAGCAACAGCATCCATGGTTGATCTCTCATTGGATCTGAAATGAAAAATATGGTTGAAGAAACTTGCCATATGCAAGACTGCTGTCAAACCAATGCCATATTTTTTGAGAAAACTAATAAAGCGGTAGACTGAATCATTTCCTTCTTCAGCTTGCTTCGACTCGGTCTGATTTTCAAATTCAGATTCTATTTGAGGATTTTCTTGCACGCGCTGATCAAACTGCTGGCGAAAATCAGGTATGCCAGCAGGCTCCCAAGGCTTGATTGTTGGCCCGGTGCTCTGCATTATCTTTGTTTTGTCATCACATTTTTGACTCAAGTCAGGAATGTGTCAATATATTTTAGCATTTTAAATACCTAGTGGGGGTATAAAAGGCAATAAAGACGCCAATATGCTAGTATTTACACCCTGGAGCTAACGAAAATGAGTAAGAAAATCAATCCTAATAAGCAACAACGTGGCGTCAAAAGAGCAGCCAAGGTAGCTAAGCGTAAGGCCAAAAAGGCAAAGTTAGCTTCCTAATTCGTCATTGCGAGCATAGCGAAGCAACCCAATGCACCCGCAAGATGGTCCACTAGATTGCTTCGGTCATTTCATTCCCTCGCAATGACGGCATAAACTCTAGATATGGCCGTATCAACCAGCAGCAAAATACCTTTACTTAATATCAAAGCCCAGTACGCTAAGCTTCAAACTGAAATTGAGCAAGCGGTACTAGAGGTGCTTAGGTCTGGACATTATGTACTTGGACCACAAACCAAGGCTTTTGAAAAAGAAGCTAGTCAATTTTTAGCAGCCAAGCATGCAATCACTTGCGCTAATGGTTCTGATGCACTTTACTTAGCCTTGCTAGCGCTCGACATCAAGCCGGGTGATGAAGTGATCACTACTCCATTTACTTTCGCTGCAACAGCAGAAGCCATTGAACAAGTTGGTGCCAAGACTGTATTCGCTGATATTGATCCAAATACTTTTAATATCGACCCGCAAGAAATTGAGAAAAAAATCACGCCGCAAACCAAGGCTGTAATTGTGGTTCACCTATATGGGCAAGCTGCTGCCATGAATGAAATTATGGCAATTGCCCGCAAGCATAAGCTTAAAGTGATTGAAGATGCCGCTCAAGCCTTTGGTACTAAGTATTGTTACCAAGGAGATCCTGACGTCACAGATGTCATCTTGAGCCCTTCAGGGCGTCAAGATCCCATCGCTCCTCAGGATGACAGACCCGTGGGTTCAATTGCTGACATCGGTACCTTTAGTTTTTATCCAACCAAAAATTTATCAGCTGCCGGTGATGCTGGCATGCTTGCCACTAACTCTGATGAGCTAGCTGCAAGGCTAAGAAGAATTAGAGTACACGGTTCTGACAGACGCTACTACCATGATGAGCTTGGAGTCAACTCACGTATGGATGAGATTCAAGCTGCGATCTTGCGTATCAAGCTTAAGCATATTGAGAGCTGGAATAATCGCCGTGGACAAATTGCTGAAATCTATAAACAAGGCATCACTAGGTATCAATGCCCTCAGTGCATCCCAGAATCTAATCATATCTACCATCAGTTCACAATTAAAGTAACTGAAGGACGTGATGAACTCAAAACCAAACTTGCTGAGCAAGATATAGCTTCTGAGATTTATTACCCACTACCACTACATATGCAGAAATTATTTGAGCACCTGGGACACAAGCCAGAAGATTTCCCCAACTCACTTGAAGCAGCTCAAACTATTCTTTGTTTACCAATTTTTCCTGAATTAACTGATGATGAAGCTAGAATAGTAGTTGAAGCACTACAATGAAACACCTACTGATTCTAATCCCACTTGTCATCCTGAGCTCCCTAGGAGCGTCAGGATCCCCATACCAAGTTGGTAACGATGAGATCCTGACGTCGTCTTCGACTCCTCAGGATGACAGCCATCCTCCAATCTCTGGAGACTGGCAACTAGTCTTCGAAGATAATTTTGATTACTTCGACACTAGCAAGTGGAACGCTGATCTTCCCAATCAACGCAAAAGTGTCGGCAGCAGCGATGCTTGTTTCTTTATCCCAGAAAATGTCCAAGCTAAAGACGGCAAGCTTGAACTAATCTCACGCAAACAAAAACTCAAATTCAAAAACAAACACGGCAAGGCTATTAAGAAAAAATACAGCTCCGGACAAATCAATAGATACGCTAAGTTTGCTCAAACTTATGGTTACTTTGAAGCTCGTATGAAGCTACCTCGCTCACGTGGTTTGTGGCCTGCTTTTTGGTTGATGCCAAACCGTATCAGCCCAAAGATTTGGTCAACCTTTAGAGAAGAAGATGGTCAAGGTATGGAAATCGATATTATGGAGCACCTTACTGAGTGGGGACCAGATAGATTTCATTACGCCGCTCACTGGGATGGTAACAAAGACGAGCGTCAGTCAATTGGCGCTGCTTACCGCAAAGCTAGCGAGAGTGAATATAGAAATTTTGGACTCTATTGGGAAAAGAATCTACTGATTTGGTTTATCGATGGTCAAGAAATCAGAAGATGGGAAAGTGAACGTATCGCAGATATCCCATTGCACATATTGCTAAGCACTGAGATGGGTGGCTGGGCAACTAATCGTATCAAAAACCTACCAGCAACTACCTATATCGATTATGTCAAAGTTTGGTCAGGCAAAGCTCAATTAAATCCAATCGCAGACTACGGCACAGAGTACACTAAGCGCCAAGGCAAGTGGAAGGACAAGGGCTGCTATTTAATCAGCCGCAAAAAAGATTCAAGTCTAACTTGGCAGCCAAAGATCACTCCAGGTAGATATAAAATTTATGCCAAGTGGCCTGAGACCAAAAAGAAACTCAAAGCTCCAGCTAAATTCGTAATCAAGCACTCTAATGGCAAAAAAGAAATCGTGGTTAACCAAAAACTCAATGCTAATTATTGGTATCCACTAGGTAAATTCACCCTAGGCGCTGATCATCAAATAGAATTAAAAGCCCAAAACAAAGCTAAAGTTCTAATTTCAGCTATTCGCTATGAAAAACAAAGATAAAGCATGTTATTATCTAAATCATGCCTAGAGCAAGTCATATCCGTAGTCTATTAAACAACCCAAATGCTGATGCTGATCTTAAAGCTAGATATCGCATGCGGGCAGTGGCCAATGGTGCAGCTGGTAACGCCCAGGGAGCTATAAGCCGCAAAAGTTTAAAACAAATGGCACGGGCAAATCCAATGCCTAAGGATTTTATTCATATTGAAGCTGAGCCAGCTTTGAAAGAAATTGATACAGCTTTGAAGCAGTCATCAATGAAAGACAAAACAAAAGCTCAGCTTGAACTATTACGCGAAACAATAGTCCGAGGTAGCGTTGGTGGATTACTACAAATTTGTCTCGGTGCCTACCATCCCCTCAGCCCTAGGGTTGAAGAAATCCTGATGAAACACGCTGTCGTAGAAAGTGCTGATGATCAAATAGATAGAATTATTAGTCATCACCAAGATGCACAAGCATGCACTAGAGCCATGGTTAGACCAGCAGCGGTTAGAAAGCCAGGAAGAGATGAGATTTTATTAGAAAGAATACCTCGTGAGAGCGAGTCTAAATTACAAGAAGCTATCGCTAAACTTGAGGTAGCTTAGTTACGAATCAGAGTCGGAAGAAATCCCAGGAAGCAAAAGACCTAGAGCGTTCGGGTTAGAGCCTTGGGTTATGTCTTTCCAAGCCTTACCCATAGTTGCAAAGAGGCTCTGCTTCACAGAAGCTGCACCATCATCACTTAATACCTCAAGGTTACGATCAAAATCCCATCCATTGAAATGCATGGTATGGATCGAATCCAAAATCAAATCAACTCTCTCTCTAAGTGAAATTAAAAATTTCTTCAAGCTCGACATATTCGTGTTAGCCACAAAATCTTCTTTATGGGTATCTAAAAGATGCTCGCCAAGTTGTGCATTAGTAAGAAGGCTAGAGTCGGTAGTCACCATCGCAAGATCACCAACCGGCAATAAATCGTCAACCTGAGGTCTAGTGTGAGTCTGACCGATTCTTTTTGCAGCATTTTGGACTGTGTCCTTGCTACGGAATTGTTTCTGAACTATATTAAAATTGCCAAAACTTGAGACTGGGAGATACTGCATAATAGGCTCATCATAACATGCGCCTAACTGCCAAATCAAGCAATATTTTTAACCATAGCAATCTCCTGACAATCCTCATAGAAACTGCATTTGACACATTCTTTATAAACCTTCTCAGGCAAAGTATCTCTATCTACCACCTGGTAGCCAAGCTTCTCAAAAAATCCTTGCTGGAAAGTAAGCACAAACAATTTCTTGATGCCTAGCTCACGAGCTTGCCGCTCACAATCCTCTACTAATTGCCTGCCGTAACCAGAACCTTGCTCTAGCTCACTAACAGCAAGTGATTTAATCTCAGCAAGTTCTGGAGTGAAAATATCCAAGTGAGCGCAAGCTAATACTTGCTCATCTTGAACTACCAGTCTATAAGCTTGGGCTCTATGATAAAGCTCATCAAGTGAAATAGGTAACATTAACTGCTTATCTGAGTAATGTTTGATTAAGTCATGTACTTGGTTGAAGTATTCGGTAGTGAGTTTTTGTAACATAGGCTCCTATGTCATCCTGAGCTCGAAGAGCGTAAGGATCTCATTGTTACCTATCTGATAATGAGGTCCTGACGTCACACCTACGGTGCTCCTCAGGATGACAGTTAAACTAACTGGACGATTGCTTTCTCAGCATTGTCTCCACGACGATTACCATCTTTAACAACACGAGTGAAACCAGATTGACGATCTTTGTAACGCTCAGCAACGCCATCAAATAAATCTTGAACTACAGCATTGTCATATAAAAATGCAGCAGCTTGACGACGAGCGTGAAGATCACCACGACGAGCAAGTCCAATCAATCTCTCAACTTCAGGAGCAACAGCTTTGGCGTTAGCCATAGTAGTACTGATTTGTTTTTCGCGAATTAAGTTAGTAGCAAGAGCACGCAGTGCAGCTTTACGCTGATCTGCTGGTCTGTTCATTCTATTTTTCTTCTTTCCGTGTCTCATTTCTCTTGTCCTAAAAATTAACTTTGTACCGCGAAACCTGCAGCAATTGCAGCTTCACCTCTAGCTTTGCCACGAAGTGAATAACCCATAGCTTCAAGCTTATCAAGCACTTCTTCTGCTGACTTCTTACCAAAGTTTTTGATATTCATCAAATCAATATCACTTAACTGAAGTAAATCAGACAAGTTGTTGATATTGGCACGCTTCAAGCAGTTGTAAGATCTAACTGAAAGCTCAAGCTCTTCAACACTAACATTGGTTGTGTTGTCCTCAGCTTTGGTTTCTTCTTCCTCAGTCTCATCAACAGTCTTGATAACGCCAACTTTCTGACCAGTGTAGTTGATAAGTGGATTCATCAACTCAACTAGTTGAGCAGCAGCTTGACCGATAGCTTCATTAACAGTAACTGAACCGTCAGACCATAGATCCATAACTAATTTGTCATATCTAGAAGTCTCACCAGTAGTACTGATTGGCTCAACTGAGTAAGAAACGTTTTTGATTGGCATGTAGAGTGAATCTACCGGGATCATATCTACTGCTTGACCCTTCTCATGGTCTTCAGAAGCGACATAACCGTAGCCAGTACCAACCAATACTTCTAAATTAAGTTTGCCACCTTCACTCAAATTAGCAATCTCAAGATCAGTGTTGATAATCTCAACATCACTTGGGCACTCGAATTGAGAAGCTGTTACAGTACCAGCACCTGAAGCACTTAGACTTAAAGTACGTGGCTCATCGGTATGCATCTTAACTACTAATTGCTTAAGGTTAAGAATGATATTGAGTGTATCTTCAGAAACGCTATCTAAAGAAGTGAATTCATGATTCACACCCTCAATACGTACGTGAGTTACAGCGTAACCCTTGAGTCTACCGAGTAACAATCTACGGATTGAGTTACCAACTGTATGACCAAAACCTCTATAAAGTGGATGAAGAACTAGCTTACCTTGGATAGTTCCATCTGCCTGTGGATGTTCTTCGACTGCGATTTTTAATTCGATGTTCATTCTTGCTCCCTTTGTGGTGATAATTAAACTCTACGTTGCTTAGGTGATCTACAACCATTGTGTGGAAGTGGAGTCACATCAGCAATTGCTGTGATTTGTAAACCTGCTAACTGAAGTGCTCTTGTAGCTGTCTCGCGACCAGCGCCAGGACCACTTACTCTAACTTCTACTTTTTGAAGACCGCAACGCTCGATTGCTTTACGTGCCGCGTTCTCCGCTGCTAACTGAGCAGCAAATGGAGTGCTCTTCTTAGAGCCTTTGAAGCCAGAACCACCAGCTGAACCAGCCGCAAGTGCGTTACCAGCAGCGTCAGTGATAGTGACGATAGTGTTGTTGAAAGTCGAACTGATATGAGCAATACCGTTAACGATATTCTTCTTTGCTTTCTTCTTTCCTTTAGTTGTTTTTGCTTTTGTTTGTTGTGCCATAAAATTACCCTACTTATTTCTTACCTGGTGCCTTTTTACCAGCTACTGCAATACGCTTACGTCCACGACGAGTACGCGCATTAGTCTTAGAACGCTGACCACGTGCAGGTAAACCACGTCTGTGTCTTTGACCACGGTAGCAGTTGATCTCGATCAAACGCTTCATACTCAAACCAACTTCACGGCGAAGATCACCTTCCACCTTAAGAGTTTTGATGATGTCACGGATCTTGGTAAGGTCTTGTTCACTTAAATCATGAGCTCTAGTGTTCTCATCCAAAGCTGCCTGCTTCAAAATTTCTTGTGCTGTCGGCAAACCAATACCGTAAATATAGGTCAATGCGATGACGATACGTTTGTTTGGTAAATCTATTCCTGCTAATCTGGCCATATTTCTAAAATTATCCTTGTCTTTGCTTGTGTTTTGGGTTCTCGCAGATCACCATGACTCTGCCGTGTCTCTTGATGACTTTGCATGCATTACATATTTTTTTGACTGAAGATCTGACTTTCATATTCTTTGCCTCCGGGCGAAGCTCAGATCTTATCACGCTAAATTAGGTCATGATTAATTTTTAATTATTTCTGCACGAGAATCGCATTAAATCATTATTAAAACTGTTGTCATCCTTGAGGAAGCCTGTCCTGAGCGAATGCGTCAGGGTCAGGATCTCATTGCTGCAATTTACGCACTAGTAGGAGGCTCTTCTTTCGGAGCCTCAGCCGGCTGCTCAGTTACCTGCTGCTGCTGTTGTTTTTGTTGATGATAGCTCGGACGGCGATTGCCAATTCTAAACGTAATACGTCCAACACTTAGATCATATGGAGTCAGCTCCACCTTAACCTTATCTCCAGGCAAAATCTTTATATAGTGCTTACGGATCTTACCAGAGATATTGGCAAGTACTTTGTGACCGTTCTCTAATTCGACCACGAACTTAGCTCCTTGAACTGTTTCAAGGACCACGCCTTCCATTTCTATGATTTGTTTAGCCACTGCGTTGACATAATAGCATGGCTTATAGGCTTTTAGCCTGCAGCTTGCTCTAGAACTTTATAGAGTCCAGCTACAGGACCATCAGCTGCCATGCCCCAATCATCAAAAGTTCTACTAACCCCTGCTAATTCATTTGCTCTGAGTACTTCTAGCCAACCGTTCTCTCTTGCACCATTTGCAAGCAATAGTTCAACGACTGGACTAATCTCTGCTGCCAAATCGCACTCAAACTCAGCACGATCTACACCACGATCAAGCTGCCTTGCAGGGAAAATCTCACTTGGGTAAGCACCACTGTCTAGATCTTGAAGAATGTGATCAAGCACTGCAGTTGCTGTTTCTGCCATAAACGGTGAACCAGCTTGAGCTTGAGTAAAATCACGTAAACTTACACGGCCAGCATCAGCTGCTTCATGCATAGTTGCTAAGAAGACCTTCGGGTCGTCAATCTGACTGTTAATTGATTCAACTCTTTGAGCAATTGGTTTAAATCTCAAAATATTAGCGATCTGTCTAACTGTCGCCATGATATTTGCAGCAGTTGTTCTACCAATCTCAGGTAAATCGCCGAGACCTCTTAAACCATTTGAGGCAGCAAGGTAAGCACCGATTGCTCTGTCTTTAACATCATCGATACCTGCGTCTCTAAGTTTCTGGTCGACATTTGCGAAAAACTCTTCACCCATATGTCTTATTTCAGAAATAAGACCATCTGGTTTTTCATGACGCTGTAAAAAATCATTAACTGTTGGTCTCACTAGGCCCTTTGCTACTAAACTATGTGCTGACATATTAATATTCTCCTCTTTGAATAGATAAAATAATATCAAGATCAAAGCAAAGTCGGGTTTTATTTTAAATTTGTCTTTATTTTTAGCTTAATTGCCAGCCACGACTATCGCGCACATCAGTGATAACTTCTATGCCTTCCTTAGTTACCAAAACCTCATGCTCAAAGTGAGCCGAAGGCTTGCGGTCAGCAGTAGTGATAGTCCAGCCATCTTTATGCTTAGTAATATCCGAGCTACCTATATTAAACATTGGCTCGATTGCAAGAACCATACCTACTTTAATTTCGGTATCGTGGTAACCATTGAAAAAATCCTCAAAATTAGGAATAAAAGGCTCACAATGATATTCAGGTCCAACCCCGTGTCCACCAAACTCCTTAACATTGCCATAGCGTTGTCGTTTGCAAACTCCTTCTACAGCCCGCGAGATATCACTGATATGATCACCAGCACGCACCGCATCCACTCCAGCCCAAAGCCCTTCATTGGTATGTTCTAGCAAGCGCTTAACCTTGGGACTAACTTCACCGCAAGCAAAGGTAAACGCATTATCACCTACATAAGTAAAGTCTTTGCCATTAAATTTTTCAGTCAAAGTCACTCCAACATCGATACTGACAACATCGCCTTCTTTTAGGGGTTTGGAGTTTGGTATACCGTGAACTATATTTTCGTTCACCGAAATACAGAGGGCATTGGGGAAACCCATATAGCCCTTGAAAGTAGGTATATGCCCCTCTCCTCGAATCCAAGTCTCAGCAAACTCATCAAGCTCAAGTGGTGTTAGACCTGGCTTCACCAGATCTCCACTACGATGCAGCACTTCACCAGCCAGCCTGCCAGCTTCACGCATAGCATCATATTGACCAGGTTCAAAGATACAAATTGGCTTACCCATAAAAAATCACTTTAGCATGATAGAGGCTGGATAAAGGCAGAATAAAGGCTTCTTTAAGCCCAATCCAGCCCCTGTCCCGCTTCTATCATGCAAAAGACAACTAGAAATTTGTTTGTTACCTGTGTTACTATTTCACAACTATGCCAAATATCAAATCAGCAAAGAAAAGAGTTAAAACAGCACAGCGTAATGCCTTACGCAACACCAATATGAGATCAGCTATGCGCACGGCCATCAGAGCGGTTCGTGAAGCAATCCAAGCAGGTGATAGTGCAGCAGCTCTAGCTAAATTACCGGCAGCATTTTCTAGAATCGACAAAGCAGTTAAGCGTAAAATTATTCACCGTAACGCGGCTGCTAGATATAAGTCTAGACTTGCAGCAAAGATCAAAGCTATCTAACGATTTAAAATCTCATCCAATTTAAACTGTGATCTTAATTCATTGAGATCACCATCGCGTATTGTTGCTGTAGCTTCAGCGTCATTAGCGAATAGTAGATCCCGTATTTGAAGTTCAGAATTCATCGCTTCAGTAGTTGCTGCTGTTATATCATCAGCATCTTTTAATGCAAAAGCCAAACGTTCAAACAGCTTCAATTCTATAGCCGCAGATCTTATTTCCCTCTCAGAATCTCGAACCTTAGTAGGTGCTACATAGGTCAGAGCCTCCCTGCGCAATGCCTTCCGGTCAAATCCATATTCTTCTTGAACCTGATGATTAATCTCACGGATATCATCATCTAATTTTAGTGCAAAGACTTCATCGCAGTCATCAACTAATTTATCAGAGCAGTCATGCCTATCTTGAGCTGCCTTACGAGCAATATAAAGTTTATAAATTGCAAAATCTAATTTTTGTGCAGCACGTTTTTGAAAATCATCCAAACATAAAGCTTTAGTATCATCATCAATGTTTTCATAGGCAGTTGCAAAATCTTGAATAGCTTCTGCAGATCTAAGCTCAAGTGCTTTAAGCATATGGTGATCTGTAATTGCTCTTGGCTTGGGTCTATTCTTAACCAAAGTAATTTTTTGAGTCCAGTGAGATTTTGCTAAAAAGCTTTCAGCATCCTTCACTTCATCAGTCATATGCCATGGCTCTCTTGCCATCAAATGTGTATCCGGGGGAGTGTTGATATTTGTTTCTTTTTGTTGAATCTCAGCAGCTGCCCTATCATTGATCTGATCAAGAGTTGGCATTAAACTTAGCAACCAACTTAGACTCGAAACTAATTGGGGTAAATTTTTATCAAAAATTATTGCAAGCTCACGAGCCTTAAGTTTCAGACTTTCGTCATCAGCTGAATCTATATTTAAAGCTGTGAGAATTTTTGCATAAGCCTTCCTTAGCTCTTCAGGATTACCCGAGTCTGCTAGCTCACTCAACTGAGCAGTATCACCTACAATAGACTTCAATGTATCTGGCAAGGTTTGGGCAACCTGAACCAAGTCAGCTAAGCTGTTTAATCGCGATGCAAGTTGTGATGAAGCTGAGTTCACACAAATACAAAGTGAAAACCCTTAAATAATTGACAAGATAAATCCGCCGGTCTAATAATGTTGTAAACTCTTGCTAATGACTGAACCTAAATTCAAACACGCTAGGTTTTTAGGTGCTGCTGGCATCGGCATGTCTGCACTGACTAAAATCTTGGCAGCAAAATATCCAGGAGTCAAAATTTCTGCTAGTGATTTGAGTTACGAAAGCAATGACCCACTTGATGACGATATCGATTTAGTAGTACGCAGCACAGCAATTGCAATTGGTGATCTTGATTACCTAGAACTTAAATCCCGCGGGCTACCAATCTGGCATCGCCGCGATATGCTCAGCTTCCTTGCTCAAGACCAGAAACAAATTGTCGTCTCAGGTACTCACGGCAAAACTACTTGCTCTGCGATGCTCGCTCATATTTTAGTAGAACTTGGACTTGATCCTAGTTTTGCAATTGGTGGCATACTGGCAAATTATTCCTCCAATGCTCGTGCCGGCAAGGGTCAGTATTTTGTCATGGAAGGAGATGAGAGTGACAAAAGTTTTACTATCACCAATCCTTATTTAGCTTTGGTGACTTGTATTGAAGCTGATCACTTGGAAAACTATCCTGGCGGACTTGAAGAAATCAAAAATTGTTTTTATAAATTTCTTGATGCTGCTGAAATTGCAGTAGTTAATACAGACGACCCTCACTTGAATGAATACGTCATTGCTAGGATTCAGGGTCGCCAAAACACAAGATCCATAGTGATGACAGGGAGCCCCGTCCAGACGAAGCAATCCAATGCAAAGTTAATAACTTACTCCTCAAAAGAACTTGAAGACTTGGATATTGAACTTAGTATGCCAGGCAAGTACAACCAGCTCAACGCCCTAGCCTGTGTCAAAGCTGCAGTAGCACTAGGCGCTAATCGAGAGCAAGCAATCCAAGCTCTCAAAACTTTCCGTGGCATCGAACGTCGTTTTGAATTAATCAATGAAAACTATCAAGGAGCCAAGGTCTATGATGATTATGCTCATCATCCAACTGAAGTTAAAGCATTAGTTGAAGGCGCGCTAAGTCTAAATCCTAAGAAGATGCTCTTTGTTTATCAACCGCATCACCCTGAGCGCACTCAGCAATTCTGGGACGACTTTGTCAAAGTCTTTAAAGAATTTCCTGAGCCACATAGTTGTTTGATTGCAGATATCTATGTTGCTCGCAGTCAGCATATCAATGGCGTCGACTCAGCTCATTTGGTTGAAGACATCGGCAAGAGCAATGTTAAATTCCTGGCGCCGCTAGATACTGGTTCTACTTGCCAGGGTAATCACGCAGATATGGTCGCTGCTCTCAAGCCAGGTATTGATCAAGAATTAGCTGGTCATGATTACTTGTTTATAGTTGGCGCTGGTAATATTGCTAAAGTTGCTGAAGCTTTTGATTCAAAAAACTTACAGGATGCATAACCTGATACTCATCGCCAAGATGAGCTTGGATTTGTGACATGCAGCCAGGGTTGGCCGTTAACACGATAGAGGTCCTGACGTCGCAACTGTCATCCTGAGTCCGAAGGACGTCAGGATCCCGTTGCTCCTCAGGATATGAAGCCTGCTTTATGTTGGCTGCTTTGCGTTGACCAATTTTATCTGCCATCTTAGACTGAATCAAATTATAGAAACCGGCAGAACCGCAACATAGATCGGCTTCATAGAGTGGAATCAATTCAAGTCCTGGAATTTTCTCCAGTAGTTCAACATATTGATCTGAGACTCCTTGTTGGTGATTGATATGACAGGCTGGATGGTAGACAGCTTTGATACTCTCGCTGTCATTGCGAGCGCCAGTGAAGCAATCCAATGCATCAACAGAATCTATCCACTGGATTGCTTCGTCGCAAGCTCCTCGCAATGACGGTTGAAGTAGTTCAATCAAATCTAAGATCTCAAGATCAGAATGGTTTTTAAGCCAGGCGCCGCAGCCCGCAGAATTCATCACCACGGGATAATCTTTCTCACTTAAAACTTCAACCTTAGAGCTTAATTGATGCTTACCCAATTGCTGCTCACCACTATGGTAAGCCAGCGCCCCGCAACATTTGGTCTCCGGAATATAAACATCATAGCCAGCAGTATTGAGGACCTTGATCGTATCCCAATGAACATTGTTGTAAGCGGTGTCCATGACACAGCCAAGTGGCAAACTTATAGTTTTGGCGCCTTCTTCTCCGCAGCGATAATAATGATCAGTCTTGATTGCTTTGTATTCAAAATCAAAATTAGGACTTAATTTATTGATCAATTTGAGCGGTAAAAACCTAGCTAAGATTCGCAGCATATTCATCAGACTACGATTTGGTAGCAAGAACTCAAAAGCCAGCCTACGAATACTTGCCATCAAGCCCCTAGCATAATGACTCAAACCTAATTCAACACGGGCGTACTCTAAAATATTAATGTAATCAACCCCAGATGGGCAAACTGTTTCACAAGCACTGCATTCTAGGCAGCCATCAAGATAGTCAATCACAGCTTCATCAACCTGCTCGCCTTTAATAGCATCATTAATTAAGTACAAACGTCCCCGAGGAGAGTGACCTTCATTGGCTGTTACTTGATAAGTGGGGCAAGCAGGTAAACAAATCCCACAATGAATGCAAGCCTTGATAGTTTCTTCAATTTGCACAAGCATGTCCCCTATATTGCTCTTGCAATTGATTTAAAAATTCAAGTTCTCTATTGCCTGCTTCTTGAGCTATTGATAGTGGATATTTGTAGACCAGGGCCTGCTCAGACTCTATATCTTCAGTGCAGCCATCAAGTAGGATATGACCTTGTTTGGGCAAAATCATCCAAGTTCTATCCAGGTTCTGAGCGATTGCAGCAAGCTCAGTCAAAGCAGCATGCAGCTCTACTCTAGTATCAGATTTTGGATAGTGCTTCGAGTAAGCTGTCATCCTGAGGAGCGCTTCTTGCGCGAGGTCAGGATCCCCCAGTCGCATACAAAGTCTCTTGACCTTAAGCTCCAACAGTTCTTCTTTGACAGCAGCAAGTTTAAATTTCAGTTCACCTGGTCTAATTACTGGTGTGCAAGTATCATCAAAATCTCGAGTACTTAAATCATAAGCGATTAACACTGCTTCTTCCAAACCACTAGAAGTCGGCTGGTCATTGCGAGCCCCCAAAGGGGGTTTACCAAGGCGAAGCAATCCAGAAGAAGCGCTACGCGAAGTTCTGGATTGCTTCGCCTTGGTAAACCCCCTTTGGGGGCTCGCAATGACCGTGGATGGGCACAAATCTTCTATAGAGACTTTAATCTCTGTCTGAAATTTTGGTAGCAGCTCTAAACGCAAACTTGCTGCAATGATTTTAGCCAGCTGGTTACAAGAACCTATATATAATTTAGCGAGATCATAGCCTGAGACGTTTTTGATCACCTTACCGCCAGTCTTAGACTGAGTACCATCAGCATGCTCGAGATAGAGACCAAGCACTTGACGGGCATTATGTCCCCAATCTTGAGCAAGTGCTTCTGAGATAGTTAGATCTTTGGGAGCATGCAAAGATGAAACCAAGCCATGCTCAGCTAATTCTTGATCAAAATCAAGCACAGTTCTTGAAGCATCTACTGTTGCTACAAAATCCTCAAGATCAATTGAATAGCTTATACTCACGTCAAAGCCCCATGTGCTCTATATTCTAGTTTGTCATCAAGCCTAGTAAGCTCTATATCCAAGCCTGCAAACTTAATTGCCCTGCGCAACAATTCATCAGCCAAATGAGGATTCTTTGGCAATAAACTACCGTGCAAGTAACTACCAAACAAATTACGGTAAATAGCACCCTCATAAAAATCCTCACCATTATTACCATAGCCATCAACTACTTTAGCTAGTGGAATCAAAGTATCTGATTGCGCTTGTTCAAACCTACTGATGACATTATGTTTGTGACCAACCAAGCTACGAGAACAAAATCTAGTACGCCCGCTATGATTTTCAAAACCAACCAATGTCCTTGGCTCCAAATTAATCAAGAGCTCAGCCACCACATTACCAATCAACCTATCCTGAAATTTATCACTAGACTTAGGAGCAGTCGTTTCAATATCAAGAATCCCGAGTCCCTCCATTACATCACCTTCACTGGTTTCATAACTCTTACCCAGTAATTGATAGCCACCACAAATAGCTAAACCTACACCACCAGAATTAATAAAGTCAGTGACTTCTTCTTTACGCCGCAAAAAATCCTGGGCAACTTTAGCTTGCCCGCTATCCTGCCCACCACCAATAAAGAACAAATGATAGTCACTCAATTTTGTGCTATCACCAATATTAATTTCATCGAGCTGATAATCTATCCCACGCCATTCAAGGCGCTTAGTTAGAGCAAGTATATTACCCTTATCTCCATAGAGATTAAGTTCTTGAGGATAAAGATGAGCCAAGCGCAGCACAACTCAATTTTATCACTACTAGAATCCTAGATTTGCTTTGAGGGCTCCAAGAGCGAGGCATTTGAAGCACAGAGTGCGTGTGCGAAGTTGGCTGTAGCCAATGAGCACTCAAATAACAAAGCTATTGGAGTTCTCAGAGTAAATCTATTACATGAATAGTTGTTTTTGTAGGGATTCTTCTTCGGCGACTAATTTCGCCGGATAATGAGCATTAAGATCCCCACCCTGCTCTTGAACTTTGTTAATAGTATCTACCAAAGAACCTCGAATCTCTGGACTCTCCTCAATTACAGAGAGTACATTTTTGTAATAAGTTTCCAGATCTCCGAAACTCATTTCAGAGAGATCCAGTTCAGAAGCTTCTACTTCGCTAGCTTCAGCTACACGAACATTCTTCTTCAGTTTCTTTTTATTGATTAGCTCGGATACAAAACTGTAAGCGAGCATTTTGCTTACTTGCGAAACTTCCATATTTTTCCACAGACCCATTGAAAACTCAGGCTAGCTCTCACAGCACTAGCTCTAAATGACTCTAATATTCATATCGGTCATTTAGCCTAGCTTCTTTAGCGCAAATGCCTTAAAAATAGTTAAGAAGAAATTAAATCCTACTGTCATCCTGAGCCTGAAAGGCGTCAGGATCTCACTCGGTTCTATATTGGGATCCTGACGTCATGCCTTCGGCATTCCTCAGGATGACAAATAGAGATCTCTTACATAAGCAGCAATCTTATTAAACAAAGGTCCAGCAACAGTATCACCCCAACGCCCGTCAGTCTTAGGATCATCAATCACCACTAGAGTTATAAACTGCGGCTGGTAGGCTGGATAGAAACCTAAGAAAGAAGCGAAGGTTTCACGCTTAGAATAGCCGCCGCCAGCTTTGATTTTCTCAGCAGTACCAGTTTTACCAGCAATAATCAAATTATCAACTCTTCCAGCAACACTATTTTTGAACTTAAGATTATGATCAATCGATCTTGTCAATAATTCACGCAGGCTGGCAGTCACTGCAGGATCAACCAGAGGCTCAGCCTGCGGATCAAGCGTTTCACCACCATATAGCAAACTTGGTTTAACTTTGTAGCCATTATTTGCAATGACATTGACTGCAGTTAGTAACTGTAGCGGAGTCACTGAAATTGCACCATGACCCATCCCCGTAGTGGCAGTATCAGACTTACGCCACTTTTTGTGTTTAAGCAAAATCCCCTTGGACTCACCATCAAGTTCGATACCGGTCTCACGTCCAAAACCAAATTTTTTGATATAGCGATAGAAAGTCCTTGGACCCATCGCCAGCGCTAAGTGAGCTGCAAAAGTATTACTAGAGCGTTCAAACAATTCTTGCAAATTAAGTTCAGCGGGCTCAGTTTTGCCTGGTTTGTACTCATGGTTTTTGATTTTCCACTTGTCCACTTCAAGGAAACCCTTATCAATGAATCTATGATTAAGGTCGATAGTAGCTGAATCAAGTGCTGCAGTAACAGTAATGGTCTTGAAGATTGAACCAGGCTGGTAGACATCAACCAAGGACCAATTTTTCATTTGCTCCATACTTGAATCAAAGTATTGATTGGGATTGAAACCAGGACTAACCGCCCACGCATAAATCTCACCACTATCTACTTTCATTACTATTGCAGTACCTCGAGCAGCCTTAGTTTCAGTAATACGCTTAGCTAATTCTTTCTCTGCAAAGACCTGCAAACGTGAATCCAAGCTCAATTTAAATTTATTCTCTGGCTCAGATTCTAGTCGTTTTTGGAAACGAGCTTCTAAGCCCTGACGCGCCTGTCCATAAAGATCAACATAGCCAAGTAAATGAGCAGCTAAGGAATCCTGCGGATAGAAGCGACGACGAATTTTACGTAAATAAAGTAGCTTAGAATTAAGTTTACGAATTTTATTTGCCTGCTCACGGCTCAGACCATGGCTCAAAACCTTACTATAACTAGCACTCAGGTCATCCTTGAGTGGAAAGATTTCACTTAGTTTAGTTACAAGCTCTGCTCTATCTTCATCAGTTTCAGCAGGATTGTATTCAAGACTATACTTGAGCATATCAAGCGCCAAAACTTTATCGTTACGATCAACAATTTCCGCCCGTGCTGGATTAACAGTTCGGCTCTTGCCATAGCGCTGGGTGATCTCTGAATGTTTCTTACCCTCAAGAATTTGGAATTGAAACAAACGTCCCAAAATCAGCAAAAAAGCAATCGCCACAAAAACCTGAATTGTACGGTAACGAAAATTGGACATCTAAGAAATCAAAGAATAAGAACCTAACCATTTGAAATAACTAAAGTGCTGGCGAACCTGCCTCAATAAGGTTTCATAGCGAGGATCTTCTTTATGTAGATCAAAATCAACTAAGAACAAATACTCTCCTAAACTACGTTTAGCAGGACGAGACTCAATCCGGCTCAGATTAACATTATTGACTGCAAACAAACGCAAGATCACCTGCAGACTACCAGGCTCATCTTTGGTCTGAAACAAAATTGTAGTCTTGTTTTTAGCTTCTGGCTTAAAATCTCCAACCTGCTTGGAGAGAATCCAAAATCTAGTCTCGTTGATATCACCATCATTGATATTTTTCTCAAGCACATCCAAGCCATAGACTTCACCACATAGTTCACTTGCAATTACCACTTGATCC
>JAPPOW010000217.1 GCA_028817775.1 Candidatus Melainabacteria bacterium
GTTTTAATTAAAGTTGCTTGTTTTTTATACTCAATTATCATGGAACTCTATAAAACAAAAATAAAGTATTTGATCAAGTTGAATGGGAAACTTAGTCGGAGACTGTGTTTGAACTCGATATTCTTAGTCTTGGGCCTGATTTTAAATTTTTTGAGTCCAGTTTCTGCTGCAAGAAACAAATTAAAAGCAATTTATTTTAACTCAGAAAATTCAATAGTGCTTGAAGCAGAAAATAAACTTGAGATCAAACTAACTGGTCCAGACACTATTTTAATAGGTAATAGCAAGTTGTCCGGAGAGATACCAAGATTTCTTGACGGACAAAACTTTGATCTGGAAATTTCTAAAACTAAATCTGAGGATAGAGCTTTTTGGTCATTCAAGGATCAGGTGCTAATCCAAATCAAATCAGATACTGGGCAAGCTTACCAAGTTGAGACCAGAGCGATACTGGAAGATCAGGCTTATGAGATTAGTTTTGCGCCACTAGCTTTTGCTGATAATCCTACTAAGGAGATAGTGGAACTCTCTGCCAAGATTGATGAGAGTATTGAGCATCAAGCCAGAGAGGGTAAATTAGATAAATTTGTCACTGAGCTTGATTCGGATACTGCTAATGATTTACTTGAGAATGAAGAATTTCAAGTACTCAATCAAGAAAAACAAAACTCGACAGCTTTGGTGCATCTAGCCGATAATTTGGTTAAGCATGGAGAACTTGATGAAGCACTTGCTGCATACCGGGAAGCGCTTGAACTTAATCCTGATAATCACAATGCTCAACTCGGGCTAGCTAAGTTAAGTCCAGATGAAGAAGAGAGTTTGCGTAATTATTTAAGCAGTATTGATGATGATGCTTTGCTGGCAGTCTCAGAGAGCTGGTTTAAGCAAGGACAGGAATCGCGTGATATGAAATCAATTGCCAAGGGCTCGGTTGCTTATCAATTTGCAATTCTTAAAAATCCGCAGGATGCTAGTTACCGTTATCAATATGCACAAGCACTAGATAGTTCTGGTCCTAATTTTTATGAGCAAGCAGCTCAGCGTTACCTCGAGGCAGCAGTCTTGGCTAAGCAAGAATTTCTTGCTGGCATTGAGACTCGTGAAACTTTGTTGCGTGATGCTACAGAGGCTTTGATTTTGACTAAAGTCAAACAAGGGGATTTTATTACTGCAACTAAGTTTTGTAATTCATACCTTAATTTAGGTTTCAAAAAATTCCAGAGTGGTAAATCGATTCTTGGCTTGATGAAGGAACTTGAAGCTAACCGTAATCCTTTTCGTAAGGAGCTTGCGATGTTAGGAGGTTATAGCTTTGATTAGACTGATCCTGATTTTAATTTTAAGTTTCAATCAGGCTACACAGGCTAGCTATAGCGAGCATCATGAATATCTCAATAAAATTATTGAGCCAGCAAGTACTTTGGCTCCGCGACTTCAAAGAGTTGAGCCAGCGGCTGAGCCTTGGTTTGAGCAAGCTGATAAACTACTCAATCCTAATGAGCTTGGTAGTTATAGAGCTAGCTTTTTATTGAGTTTTGATGACTCTGGTTATATAGATGCTCTATCAGTGAAAGATTTAGCAGAAGATGATTTTGCTAAGTTTAAAGAATTTACAGCTCGTTTGTTAAGTTTGAAATTTGCTTCCTTGCCACAGGAGATTGATCCTAATGAAGTCTTTGAGATGGATGGTGAGCTCTTGTATCTTGATAGACCGTGTCATCCTGAGCCCTTTAGGGCGTCAGGATCTCATAGTGGCTACCAAGGAGATCCTGACGTCACAGCTTCGCTGTTCCTCAGGATGACATCGGAAACTCAGGATGACATAGAACTGGAATTAATTCATCCAAGCCATATTGATTATCCGGTCATAAGTGAAACCATCAAGTTCAAACTTGATGATGCAATTTTAGAAACTCAAGTTTTGAGTTATGACCAAGAATTTATGTATCTTGCCTTGGCTAAACTAAGCCAAGGCGAGCAAGAATTTTACCAAGACACAGTCTTGCGTATTGCTAGACCTAAGAAGAATTCCAAGACCATTGCAGCTACTGCAATTGGTGCTGGTCTAGTATCTGCAGCTAGTACAGGACTAGCCATATCTAGTTTAAGTTATGGTATTGCTCCAGCTGCAATGGGATTAGCTGGCATCAGTTCAGATTTAGTTCGTTCTAAACAAGAATTGCTGTCATTTAATCTTTCCAAGGGGGCTAAGGTGATAGTCGAGAGGGGAAATAAAACGAGAGGAGAAAAACAATGAAGGAAGTACTAATTTATGGTGCTCTGGTTGCGGCAATTCTCGGTGCTTCAGTGCCGGTGATCCAAAACCTTACTAATAAAGCTGGTGATTTGAGTACTCAAATCAATACTAAAGTTGATGCAGAATCTCAGAAGATTTCAGATCTTCTTACCAATTCTGGTGGTTCTGGCAATTCTGGCTCAGGCACTTAAAACTAACTAAGGAATATCTATGTCAACAATTCAATCTGAATATGGAAGCGGGCAGCTTACCCGCTTCCTCTGGGGCTTGTCGTTCAAAAATCGCAAGATTTTGATTGCAGTAATGATAGTGCTGATCTTGGCATCAGCGCTGCTACTGGCACAGAAGTTCATTGCTATGGAGCTGCAGCTTAAGCAGCTTAGCCGCTATGAACCAATCTACGTACTGGGACTTAAGCGTGATCTTAATATCGGTGATGTCATTAGTTCATCTGATCTCAAGCCAATTATTTTCTATAAGCAAGAGTTTGCCAAGCAGCAACACGCTGATGGGCAGCCTTCCTATATCAAAGCTAACTATAATCCAGAGACTCATGCTTTGGGTGGCTATAGTGAAATTCTGGGACGAGTAGTCAAGACCCCAGTCTATGCCGGTTCAATGCTACGTCAGGAACACTTGGCACCAGCAGGAACTATGCCTGGTTTGATTAATTTGATTGAAGAGAATCATAGTTTACTTGATGTTTCGGTACCACAAAAAGGTTTCAATGTATTTATTAAACCTGGTGACAGAGTAGATTTGTTTCAAGTTGGCAAGCTTGGCTCTAAATTAATTGCTAGTAAGGTCAAGGTGATCCTGGTGGATTCGCAAGCCTTAGGCAAAGCACCAATGCGAGTGCCAGTGGATAGTAAAGCCAGACGGCAACTGACAATCTCTGTGCCAGAACAGCTCTTTAGTAATGTCAGTCGTGCACTTAAGGCTAAGAATCTGGTGGTTACTTACAAGAACAAAGAGGCTGAAGAAATTAATGACCAAACTTATTCGCCAAGACCAAGTAGATCCTTGTTTCAATCTTTGTTGATGATCCAAGGTCCCAAAAAGGAGCTCTTTGCCAAATGACAGATATTTTATTTGCTTCAGAAACAGAACTTAATCCAGAACTAAGATTGTCACAGTCTGAGATCGCTCACCGCTCTTATTCAATGACTCAGGCGATCAAGTTTTCTAGAGTGCTTGAAGTGCTTAAGCATAGCTCAATCAATATTGTGCTGATCAATGCGCATGAGCGTAAGCTGGAAGCCTATGAGCTGGCACGCGAGATTAAAGAAAACTTTCGTGGTGCCATCAAGACCTTTGTATATTTGCCTAATTCAAGCGCCAATGAAGGTAGTAGATTTGGTTTGGTCAATGCTGAAGTTGAGGATGAGCAGAGTATCAAGACCATTGCTGACAAGCTTTGTCCTAAGAAAGATCGTGATTATATTTTAGAGGAGAATATAACCTCCTTCTATTCACTTTCTGGTGGGGCAGGTTCAAGTTTTATTGCAATTCTATTAAGCTATGCACTAGAACAAGAAAAGGTTCTGCTACTAGAGAGCAATAATAATTTTAGTATTCGTGATAGCTTACAGATCCCAACTCAACTGGCGCTCTTGAGTAGAGATAGGAGCAAAGAAATTAATCAAGTTAGAGACTTAGATTGGTTTATGTCCTATGTTTCTAAAGCTAAGCGTTTTACTAACTTGCATTATTTAAATTTGTTTGCCAATATCAAACAACGTAATCAATATTTGTCGCAAGCAGCCAAATTTAGTACTGAACTTTCAAATAAATTAGAGGAGCTGGCTGAAGCCAAGTTGGATTTGTTTGCTGCACAGGAATTTAGATCCAAATTACTCAATATTGCAAATTCATTACAACTGCTTAACCGGGAGCTTGAGGGTGAATCTTTCTCCTTATTTGATGAGCTGGTACAGCTAGGCTCTAAATTAAGCAAGATCATGTTCTTTGATTTATCGCAAGATATTTTAAGCCCGCTCAACAAACAGCTCTTGAAGTTCTCTAAAAATATAGTAGTGGTTTTTAGAGATGGTCAGTCGATGAAACAAGAATACTTAGAGCACAAAGCCTATCTCGAGAATTACAATCTTAATATCATTCCGGTACTAGCGCCTGCTTACTATCATTATCAGAACTACCAAAAACTTAGCGCCCAAGAATGGATTTCAATTTTGGGTGAAGTGCCAGTGATATATCCATATTGCCCTGATCAAGTGACTAGCTTTTTGATTGAAGGCGAACAATTAGCTAAATCAAGCCCACTGATGAACTTTGCTCAAGAATTATTAAGCAGGCTTGCAATAAGCGCTAGACCATCAATGTCGCGTCCTAGCTCGGGTTTACTTAAATTACTGGTAGGTGCCAATGCTTGATACCACACTAGAGAGAATTAATATTTATGGCAGTGAGCTCTATAGCGAGCAGAATCTAGGTTATAAACATCTTGAGCGAGCGCTTAATTACCGTAAGTTACTTTATCCAGTGATTGATGATTACCTCAATCCACAGAACTTGAGTCTGGAAGCCAAAAACCTACAAGACCAACTTAATCAAATCAAGACTAAAGATCTTTATGCAGGCAAGGCAGCTAAAGCTCAGATCTTAGATGGTTTTATCGAGCAGATTTTTAAATCACCGCGCACTTATGGTATTGCTTTGGAGCAAGCGCCATCAATTAATGACAAGCTTTGGACCAAGACTTTATTGGTTGATGATTTTATTTATTATGGACCGACTACTATTTTGTCGCTCTGCCCAATTTTGAAGTCTTCAGTTGAACTAGAAGCCAATCCACTCTACGCTTTCTTGAAACAAACTGTAGACCCGGCTCAGGTGACTGAAATTAGAGTCAATAATCATAAGGATATTTATTATGAAGCGGTCAATAAGATTCATTCATGGCCGATTCCATTTTTGTCTGAAGCTCAGTTGATAACTATCATTGAGCGGATTGTAAGCGAGAGTAATCTATTGCATCAAGCCAATATCGCTATTAATACAGCTAGTCCAATTGCAGACTTCGAGCATCCTTGTGGTTATATCAGAGCTTCAGCCCTTATCCCGCCAGTAGCTGAGTCAGCTTTTTTGACTTTAAGAATTCATCCTGGTGAACCCTATGTGCTTGAGGATTTAGTTAACTTTGGCATGCTGTCTCTGCAGATGCAGGAATTCTTGATGGCGATTCAAGCTGCAGGTACTACTATTGCGATCGCTGGTACAATGGGCTCGGGCAAAACTACTTTACTGAGTGCGCTCTCAGAACACTGGCCTGCTGATGCTGGGCGCAAGGCTACTATTGAAGATACCCCAGAGCTTAGACCACGCATCGCTGATTTGATTAAGATGCGTACTATTGAATCTGAGCGTGAGGATATTAGAGATGTTGATGTGACTCGCCTGACCAAAGCTTGTAAGCGTCATAGCGTACGCTATGTAGTTTTATCGGAAGCTCGTGATGGAGCAGCTTGGGAGATCTTGCAATTATCGCAAGCAATTCTTGGTACCTTGATGACCTTTCACTATACTTTGCGTTCTAATAAGTATCTAGTTGATCAGGCACTTAATACTTTGGTGGCACTTTGCAAGCAGCATCCGCTAGCACCAGCTGGTGATGATATCAAGCATCTAGTTGCTGATATGGTGCAGATTTTGATTCTGGTCGAACAAAGCCCGATCGATAATATTAGGCGCTTGATTAAGATCTACTATGTCACTGGCTTTGATAGTATGAACGGTGGTCACTTTAAATTTGTCGAACTCTTTTCTTATGATGCTGAGCAAGGTTTTCACCAGGTCAATATCTGCAGTGAGTTTGAGGACTACTTAAAACTCAAGGGGGTTGATTACAAGTTCTGATGATCTATATCGTGATTATTTCATTGGCTTTGGTCTTGGTAGTTTTGGCTAGTACTAGGACTGCTGCTGATCAGGCTGCTGCTGTCCAACATCATCATGTACTTGGTAGCACCCAAAACAAAGAATCACAACTTAAACAATTTGAAGCTGAAATTTATAAATCAGTGCCGCAACTCAGTAATTATATTGGCGAAGGAGCTTTGCTAAAGCTGCTTGTGCCAAGTTTGTTTATCCTTTCGATTTCTATAGCGCTGATAGGACCGAGCCTGACGAACCCTGCCTTTGGTTTGTTGCTCGGTACTATCATTGCTTTAGCTTATATCGCTAGGATTTATTACCATTTAGCAAGTGGTTTTAGACACAAGCTATTAGTTCAGCTTGAAAGAATACTTACTTCAATTCGCAATAATTTAAGTACTGGTATGGTGCTTGATTATGCTGTCAGTCACACACTTAAATTCAATCAAGAAGAACCACTAGGACCTAGGTTAGCTAAATTCATTAAGATCTCAGAGACTAATTTCCTTGAGCACTTCCCGCTCTGGCTTAAATCACTAGAGAGAAATTTTCAGCTTAAAGAATTAGCGCAAGCAGCACAGTTATTGAAGCTTGAATTGGCGCAAACTAATAACCAAGAAGAAGCTTTTATCAATGCTGCTGAGCAAGTGGCTGAGAAAATCAAACTCAATCAGAAGCAGCGTAACACCATCACTGTAACTTTTTTGACTATGGATTTCATGATCCTGGCTTTCTTAGGAGTGCTTTTCTTTATTATTCCTGGCATTAGTTTCAATCCAGATCATAGC
>JAPPOW010000203.1:0-404 GCA_028817775.1 Candidatus Melainabacteria bacterium
ATCTACTATCGCTTTGTCATCTGCGTTGAACAACCTTAAGTCATCAGATTCTTCCAAATTAAAATAGTGATCATTCTTGAGCTTCTTGGAGAGTAATTTGAGCAAATAGGTTTTGCCCACTTGGCGCGAACCCTGCAAAATAGTTATCCGCGGGTCTTTAGCATCCGCCAATAATTGCTTAAATATAGCCCTAATAAAAGCCATTAGGCTTATTATACCAATAAATTTAGGATTTTAAATCTCTACTTTAATATTCTTAGAAATTTAGAGTTTTAAACCTTTACCTTAAAACCCCACCTGCCTGAGGGGGGGGGGGGATTTTAAACGTATTTAAAGTTTAAAAATAAAATTACAGCCCAAAAAATTTTGATTTTACAAAAAATTAAGGGTTTACAAGCCAAAAA
>JAPPOW010000203.1:414-6909 GCA_028817775.1 Candidatus Melainabacteria bacterium
GTTTTAAACCTTTACCTTAAAACCACACCTGCCTGAGGGGGGGGGATATGTTAAGCTTATTTCCTGGATATCATGAAAATTCCAGCCCATACCATTGCTAGTATCCAAAAGATTCAGGATTACCAGGCCAAAAAAACACCACTTAATCCCGAGATCGCTGAACGCAGATACCTTACCCAACTAGCTCAATTATTTGATTGGTTAGATAGAACAAGCAAGCTTAGCGAAGATGAGCTGAGCCAAGAGTTCCCTCAAATCCAGTTTGAAAAAGAAGCAAGCTCTGAAGGCGATAGTCTAGCTGATATTGTCGCTCAGAGTTTAGCCATTGATGATATAGAAAGGCCTGAGCTCTGGGATGGTCAAGCAGATTATCAAGCTGAGCAAAATTATAAAGTTCGAGCCTTGTTAGAACTTGCTCTTAGACAAAGCGAAACAGCCAAAGACAAAAAGTCTGAAGGATTACACCGACGTACTATGCTCGGGCAAACTGCAATCGCTGCGCTCACCTCTTTCTGCCCAATAATCACCGCCTCTGATTTCATTATCAATAATGTAGCGGAGCCCGGTAATCACCGTAAGCAGTTCCACAACTACAAAGAAGAAGTTCTTGCGGCAATAGACCCTGATATTCTTGATCCAGAAACAAATTATGAATTTATTGAACTAGTAGATGCCCAAGAGCACAAACTAGGGGTCAGTCTAAGTCGGGCTATTGCTACTAACATTCCGCGCTGTTTCAGCAACTTGGCACTTCAAGGATACTGTATTGCGCGATTACCTGATCCAAGTAAGGTTCCAAAAAGCGATACAGCAAGCAATCATAGACGGATGGCATTAGCAGAACTGAGAGAAAGCATTGAAAACGCTAGTGGCAAAGAATTTGCCAGTATTGCTAAAGCCCGCGAGTACCTAATGGAACATCCTGAACTTAAATCAGACCCTAATCTTAGTAGAGCTCTGGAAAATCTTGAAAGACTACTAAGCCAAGACCAGGAGCGAATGACAGAGGGTGCTTACAGCTGGCTCAATAGCCCAAATGCAAAGTCACATCTAGCGGCATTGACTGCTTTCCATGGCACCAATGCAACTGGTGACAGAGCAAATCCTAACCTCCAGCTCTACCAACAAAAAGATGAGATCATCAGACTTATTGGCAAGGCAAAATCAATAGAAACTATCAAATCAGGCACTAGAGACGGTCTTCGAATTCATGTGGAAGAATTTCATGAACTAGCTCGAATGCAACGAGCCTGCAAAGAAGTTCTCAACCCAGATTTTCTGGCTGAGCTTGCAGGAAGCAGCCTTGCAAGATTCCCACTTGCCTACGCCAATACTGCAACACTAAGACGAGGACTACTCGACAGCGAGCTCAAGCGAACAGCTTATGGCTGGCGGGCTATTATGGACCAACGAGCAACAAAGAAACCTAGTTAACTAAGCAGCACAAGTTAATTTATTAGCACCGAAAAATAGCTTAGAGTTCTCATGGATTTCCATGTCTAAAGTCTTCAAAGTACCAACTGCTACTTCAAGAGGCACTGCTTCAGTTTGATTACCAATGATTGCTGCCATCTTACCCCAGTCACCCGCTTCAATCATATCAGCAGCTTTGCAACCTAGACGAGTACCAAGCACACGGTCATAAGCTGAAGGTCTACCACCACGTTGAATGTGACCAAGAACTGTCGATCTGGTTTCACAAGCTGTTTTCTCTTCAATAATCTTGGCTAAGCGCTCACCAATACCACCAAGTTTGACGTGACCAAAAGCATCAAGCTCAGCATCCTTAGTTAGATCAACACCACCCAACTGCGCGCCCTCGGCTGCAACTACAATAGCGTACTCCTGGCACTCATAAGCTTTCTTGACAGTAGCGCAAAGATCATCAACATCAACTTCTTCTTCTGGCACCAAAATATAGTCAGCGTTACCAGCGATGCCTGAGTAGCTAGCAATCCAACCAGCATGACGGCCCATCACTTCACAAACTAGTACACGCTCGTGTGACTTAGCAGTTGTGTGTAAGTTGTCAATCATTTCAGTAGCAATATTGATACAAGTATCAAAACCAAAAGTTACATCAGTACCAGAAAGATCATTATCGATAGTCTTTGGTACTCCGATTACATTGATACCTTTGTCAGTAAATAATTTAGAAGCAACGCCGCAAGTATCCTCACCACCAATTGCAACCAATGCGTCAAGTTTGAGTTTTTCCATAGTCGCGCAAACTGCATCGACACCACCATCAATCTTATAAGGATTAGTACGAGATGATTTAATCACAGTACCGCCTTCACGAACGATATCCTCAGTGTTCTCAAGATTGATGTCGATAGTGATTCCTTCTACAGCACCCTTCCAGCCATAGCGAAGTCCTTGTACTTCCCAGCCATACTTTTTAGTCGCCTTGTAAAGCAAGCCTCTGATGACCGCGTTAAGTCCTGGACAATCCCCGCCACCTGTTAAAACTCCAACTCTTTTTGACATAATAAAAATTTCTCCTGGCTTGTATTCTAGCAAAGACTATCGGTCATTGCGAGCACCGCGAAGCAATCTAATGCATAGTTAATGACTGTCCACGAGATTGCTTCGTCGTTCCTCCTGGCAATGACATATAATTAAACAATGCTTAAACGAATCGCAATTATGACTAGCGGCGGCGACGCACCAGGAATGAACGCATTTATTCGTTCAGCCACTAGGCACGCACTCGAGCAAGGAATTGAAGTCTACGGTGTCCATCAAGGTTACCAGGGTATGATCGACAATCTGATCAAGCCGCTTCCAAGAGAAGATACTGTAAATATAATCCAGCGTGGTGGCACCATTCTCAAAACTTCTCGCTCGCAAGAATTTATGACAGCAGAAGGCAGAGAGAAAGCTGCTGCCAATCTTCGCGCTCACAAAATTGACGGGCTGATTTGTTGTGGCGGCGATGGCAGTTACGCCGGACTAGTCGCCCTCAGTGAACAATGGTCTGGCAAAATGATCGGCACTCCAGGTACTATCGACAACGATGTAGCCGGCACTGATCTCACCATTGGTTTTGATACTGCAGTCAATACCGCCATGAGCGCGATTGATAATTTGCGTGATACTGGCGACTCACACTCGATGCACTTTATTGTTGAAGTTATGGGCAGGCACTGCGGTGATATTGCTACAGCAGTCGGCAAAGCTAGCGGCGCTGAAGCAATCTTGGTACCTGAAACCAAGAGTGATCTTGATGCTGTTTACGCTGCACTACATGACAAAGGCCATAATATAGTTGTAGTTGCTGAAGGCGATGAGCTGGGTGGCGCCTACCAAATCGCTGAGCTACTTAAAGAAAAATTCTGTGCTTCCAAAGCTGATTGCAAACCTAATTTTAGAGTTTGTATTTTGGGACATATTCAACGTGGTGGTATGCCAACAGCACGCGATCGTATCCTCGCCCACGAAATGGGGCTTGAATCTGTAAACGCTCTAATTAATGGTGAGCATCTTAAAGCCGTTGCCATTCAGAAAAACAAATATTTACGAACAGAACTATCTTGATATAATCTTCAACAATGAACACAAGGCAAATCTCATTATTAATAGCAGGCTTACTCTGGATCGTAGTTGGTCTTAGAATTGCTAGCCGTGGGCTCACTTGGCTTGAACCATATTTTCAGCAACCTGATTGGCACCTTGCTTTGCTTGGACTCTCTGTCATTATTGGAATAGTCAAAGCAATGACTGTATTGCGCAAAGCAGTGCAAAGACGCATCGATAAAGCTGATGAAATTGATGACAGCCCTATAAACTATCTTATTGGCTGGATCAAACTACTTGGCAGCCGCGGCGTCATTGTAATTACAATAATGATTTGCATTGGTATTGGGCTAAGATTTTGGCGCAGCCATGGCGGTGATCCATTTAATATTTTTGGTTTTATCTACTTGGGTATTGCACTTGCACTGATTAGTTCGTCGATATTTTTCTTTAAAGCTATTAAGAATCGGTAATTTCCCGTCATCGCGAAGGAAGTGAAGTAATCTAGTCAGAATTGCTTCGCTAGCGCTCGCAATGACGCAAGGCTAAAGATAAAAACATTTAGCTCGTAACAATTTATTAAGAATTCACCTTTTCAGGAACAAATAAGCTACAATCTTAAGCAGTCTGGAGACTGTGTTTACTGCATGGGGGTTTGTTGAAACTATAGGTTTCAAACTACAACGGAGAATCTAATGTCAAAAAAATCAACCAGCGATCTAATCGCGGAATTAAAACTGGAACGTAAGGAAAACTACCCCGAATTAAAACATAGCACTAGGGCGACTGTAATCGCCAAAAGTCCCAATGGTCTCTACCTAGATATGGCAAGAGCTTTTGAGGGACATGTAAGTCTCAAGGAACTTGGCGATAAAAATCTTGATGAATATTCAATCGGTGAAGTGATTGAAGTATTTGTCGCGGCAGAAGATCGCAACCAGCCTGGCATTTTTAAACTCTCTATTAAACAACTTGAAGAAAATCACAAGTGGGAAAAACTAAATTCTCTCAAAGAACAGGAGCTAGAACTCAAGATCGTCAAAGTACTCAAAAGTGGTGTTGAAGTTGAGATTCTTGAGACCAAACAAATCGGCTTTATACCTTATGGTTATTTGGATTCACGCGAGGAGCCCCTCAAAGGTCAAGACAAAAACAACTGGCTTGGCTTAGTAATCCGAGGCAAAATTCATGAGCTTGAACAATCAAGAAACAAAATTATTCTTAATCACAAAGTGATTGCTGAGAAGATCCGTGAAACTAGGGCTAAGGAAATTTTCAATGAAATTAGCAAAGGACAAAGAATCAAGGGCACCGTGGTGCGCACTGCTGATTTTGGCGTCTTTGTTGATATCGGTGGCTTAGATGCCCTAGTTCCAAGTTCAGAATTAAGTTGGGCAAGATTCAAGAAACCTTCTGACCTTGTCAAAGTCGGTGATGAGATTGAAGCCATTATTTTCAAAATAGACCCAGAGAAGAGCCGAGTAGCATTGAGTGTCAAACAAGCTCAGCCAGACCCATGGTCAACCCTAGGCTCTGACTATGGTGTTGGCTATAGCGGCAAGGGCAAAGTTGTTACCCAAGCCGATTTTGGAGTTTTTATAGAAGTACTTCCTGGGGTAGAAGCACTCTTACACAAATCAAATTTTGAAGGAGAAGAACCAAAACTTGGTGACGAAATTGAATATCAAATCATAAATTTAGAGACCAACAAGAAACGAATGGGGATTAAGCTAGTGGGGCACGACCAAGGAACGGAAGTGGAAACGAGTGAGGAGAAGGAGCCAGAACATGTCTAAACCAGAAGAATCTGTATTGAAAGAAACCGGGGACCTACTAGAAACAGCACGTAACGAAGTGCTTAATGAAATTAATAACAAGCGTAGTTTGTTGGGGCGCATCTTTGGCAACGGCGATAATGACTCGCTCAAACGTGCACAATCTTCTATCAGCAAAGCAATCAACCAAATGCAAAACTTTGGCAAGGATGAATCTGGCTTAGTTGTTAAATTACAACAACATCTTAGCCAAAAAGCTGAAGAAGTAAAAGATTTAGAAAAGCAATTTGAAGAGACTGAACGTCAGACAAGTACTTTGCGTGACAAAGTTCGTTTCTATGAAGCAGAAATTGAGAAGCTCAAAGAAGCCAATGCTCAAGAGCGTCAAGTAGAACTTCCTCAAGAGCACCACCGTATTGAAGAGGATCTCAAAGCTAAGATCCAAGAACTTGAAGATAGCAATAGAGAAATTCAGATTAGATTTGAAGGTGTTTGTGATGACTTACAAGACTCGGAAGAATTGACTGTTGAGTACTACCAACGCCTCAAAAGAGTCAAAACAGAAATTACTAGTTAATGGCAAAAGCCCCTGCTGACTGCATTATATTGAAGGACCTACAAGCTTTTTGTAAGCTAGGTAGTTATGATTTTGAACGAGTACTAGGACAGTGTGTCTTTATGAACTTAGAAATGGAGTTAGATTTATCCAAGGCTGGTAAATCCAACGACATTGTAGATTCTATTGACTATGTAGAAGTTGCTGTTGCAATCAGGGAGCTCTGCCAAAGTAAAGAATTTCATCTCATCGAGCATCTTGCCCATGAGATAATTGAAATGCTATTTGAGCGCTTTAGCAAACTTGAGGGCATAGTAATTGAAATCAACAAAACCATTGTCAACGCCGAACAGTTTAGCGGAAACCCTTCCATCAGGTTATACCGAACAAGGGTTTAGCTTTGTTTTTGAAGATGCAAATCAATGCCTAACCGGGTCTAATCCGATTGAAATTTTTCACTCTCTTGCTGATCTAGATTCTTACTTAGCCAAAAATCCTGAATTGATTGAAATGCCTGAAGCTGGTTTTGCTGGCTATATGACTTATGAGGGTGATTGTGAATTCGCGCTCTACGAGGTCATTGCGAGGAACGAAGTGACGCGGCAATCCAATGCACCGGCAAAAACCTTTGCATTAGATTGCTTC
>JAPPOW010000065.1 GCA_028817775.1 Candidatus Melainabacteria bacterium
CCTACATAGTCAACTACTGAAAGTAGATTGCGGAATGGTCTACGTGCACCAACGGCTGCTGAATTACCGTACTTAAAAACATTAGCAGCAAGTACTTCATCTAAGCCAAGAGTTTCAGCAATTTGGCTCCTGCCAACGGCTGGATCTTCTACCATCTTTATTAATTGAATAGCGATAGGTGAGATTGAGGGGATTTTCTCTGCCTTGCTTACTACTTCATGTGCTTTGTCTACAGTATTTTCCATCATTACTATATATATCGACCATATACAGTAGAGACTTTAGCTTTGAAAGATTAAATTCTTTGTCATCCTGAGGAGAGTAGCGACGTTAGGATCCCATTTGGCTTAACCCAGCTTTAACCTAAATTAATGGAAACCAAATAGCCACCGTATTTGCGGAGATTTATCACTCCTGTGTCCATGATTAAATATTGTCCCTTGATGCCTAGTAATTGGCCTTCTGCAAGAGGATCCTTGTCTAAATTAAAACTTTTGATCTTCTCTGGGTATTGAAGTACTGGGTATTTAAGCTCTTGAACCTCGCTTTCTTCATTTAGAACTTCTGCCTCATCAAGAATGTAGGATAGATCTTCTTCAATTCTAGCTGACTCGATTAAGCACTTAACCTTACTGAGGATGATTCCTTTTTCTGTATTAAGGTTACGTTCATCGACTTCGTTCTTGAGCATGCGACGCCAATTGGTTTTGTCTGCCATATCTTTTGCTAGTTCGACTTCAATCAAACCAGCATGGTGACGGCGACGTGTGGTCATGACTCTAATTGCAGCGACAGCACCTTGGTCAACCCAACGAGTTTGTTCTTGCATTTGCCGGGTCACTCCAATTTTCATTCCACTTGTAAGTGATAAGTAAATTGAGTGCGGGATATTGCAGTGAGCTTCTGCAAATTCATTATCGCGGCAGGTACCCATATCGAAATGGCAAAGCTCAGGCTTAATGATACAAGTGTCACACTCTGCTAAATTTTGTAAACAAGGGAAACAATAGCCTTGGTTGAAACTTTTGTTGCTCTTGCGACCACAGCCAATACAATTTATTTGGTCCTGAAATTCAATTTGGATTTTTTTACCGAGGTATTGATTGAGAGGTTCTAGAATTTCATCTTCGCCCTCAAGCATCCTTAATTGGTAACTGACAGAATTATCAGCTTCAATTTTGCTTTTCATTTTGCGAAGATGAGCGCGATACTGGGGCATTTCTTTAAAATAACATGGTATTTGACTTTATCAACAGAGCCTCGGCTTGCTATACTTGAATTAATGAGGATTAAAAAACTGAGATATAGCCCTTACTTGTTGATTTTGATGGCTCTACTGAGCTTCGGCTTGCTTTCTTGCACGCAGGCGCCAAAACAGCAAGCGACAATTATGCCGCAAGCGGACTTGCACCAATTTGAAGAGCCACTAGAGGTTTCGACTATTGATGGTGATCATTATATTGCAATTGCTGCCCCACTTACTGGTCCTTATAAAGAACTTGGTAATAGTATTGTCGAGGGTGCTAATCTTGCAGTGCAAGAATTCAATGAAACTGAAGCTCAGCCTAATCACAAGATCGGTACTATCATTATCGATGATGGTGGTTTGGTTTCTGAGGGTTTAGCTCGTGCTGATTTGGTTATTGCTCAAGGCGCACTTGGAGTTGTAGGTCACCTTAACTCGGCAATTTCAATCGAAACTTCTAAAAAATATTCGCAACAAGGAATTGCGGAGATTTCTCCAGCTTCTACTAATCCTAAATTAACTGAGAGAACTGATATCAAAGGCTATGTCTACAGAACCATTGGTACTGATAGACAGCTTGGTGATATGGCAGCTAAGTACGTAATGGCTAGTGATGATTATAAGCGTATTGCTGTACTTTACAATGATAGAGCCTATGGGGTTTCTGTTGCTTCTGAGTTTGTACGTGTGCTAGCACGTGATCCAGAGAAAGAAATCGTACTCTATCAAACAATTCCAGTTCGAACGACGGATCACAGTTTGACTGTGACCAAGGTTGCAGAAACTAAAGCTGATTTGGTTTTCTTTATCGGTGAGTATAATGATGCCGGCTACTTGGTTAAAGAACTCAAGCGTGTAGTGCCTGGAGTTCAGTTCTTGGCTGCTGAAGGTGTCCATCACCAAAGCTTTATTGAGATTGCAGCAGGTGCGGCTGAAGGTAGTTTAGTTATTGGTACTGCGCCGGCACCTGAATCAATTCGTGCTAAGTATAAATCTAAGTTCAATAAAGAAAGTTCTGGCTATGTAGGTACTAGCTATCGTGCGACTAAACTTTTGATTCAAGCGATTAAAGCTAATAAGTATAAGAATCCTCAATCGATTGCGGAGACGCTTGGCAAGAATGAAATCTTTGATCCCAACGGAGACCTGATAGAACCAGACTTTGTCATCTATAAAGTATTAGACTCTAAATTTACAACTTAAGTGAGAGAGCTACCTGGAAAGCTCTATAGCTGTGTTATTTGAGCTCTCATTGGCTCAAGCCAACTTCGAGCACGTCCGTTCCGGACTTCAAATGCCTTGCTCTAGAGCTTTCGAGGCAGCTCTAAATTTTCGAGCGCTGAAGGGTTTTATTTAAGTTCTTTTTCTATCCAAGTTTGAAAATTAGGGTTGATTTCTTTGGCAGGGATTCCAGCTATACAAACACAGTCATAACTATGTAACTCTTCTACTCTGACTTTAAGTGCTTCATATTTTTCTGGCAAAGTTTTAACTATCATTACGGCTTCATTAGCTTCTTCAATTTCACCTTGCCACTTATAGATAGACTGCACTTGCGGGTAGATATTAGCGCAAGCGATCAAGTTCTCCTCTAGTAATTGGCGGGCAATTGATTTGGCTTCATCTTGATTCTCGCAAGTGATATAAACCAGTAGCATATGCATAGTATAATCCAGTTATGAAAGCCCGGATATTACTAGTCCTACTCTTATTTCTTAGTGCTTGCTCCCAGCCTGAAGCTGGCGATTCGCCAAGAGCTTTGCTTAAACCAAGAGACAAAGCTAAACTTTTTGTGATTCATATCCATGGTGATTGGTGTAAAACTTGCAGCAAGATAGATGATGTAATTCATGAGACTGCTGATTATTGGTCCCAAAGAAAGAATGTTGAGTATTTAGTTTTTGATGAGACTAGCGCAGAGAAACTCAAGTCTAGCTCTAGGCTTGCTGTAGAACATGGTTTGGAGGATTTGTTTGAATATGAGCGTCATACTGGTGAGGTTTTGTTTGTCGACCAAGCTAGTAAATCAATCTTGGCTAAATTCTATGGTGTTGATACTAAAGAAGAATATATTGATGCTACTGAAGCGTTGTTGCGTGGTAAAGAAGTTGAGAGTGTGCTGGCTGAGGGGCGTCGCTATTGGTTATCCAAACCAGATATTGAGGTAATCCGTAAAGCTCAACTACTAGTCATTGATGTGCACCATGATCTTTGTGGTGGCTGCGCTGTGACTGCTCCAATTTTTGAAAAAGTAGCTAAGGATTATGTTCGAAACAAGAAGATATGTTTTATGACCTTTGACCTGACTACTAAGGAAACTACGGACCAGGCTAAGAAGATTGCTGAAGAATTGAATATCGAGCGAATTTTCAATGAGAATAAGCATACTGGTGAGGTTTTGTTTGTTGATCTTAAAGATAGGAAGGTCCTAAGTACTCTTGTTCTTGAAAGAGATCAGCAGGTGTATCATAAGTTGATTCGCAAGTTGAAACGCAAGTTATAGATAATATTAGATTTCACATTTCTTCCCTTGTGCAGGGCTGCTGAACACAGTAGAATCAGAGGGATCCATGGATATTTCTGCAATTACTTATTCTGTTTTTATACCCCTATTGAATTCGATTCACGAATTTACCCAGGGTATCGGCTTGGCTAGTTTTGGTTGGTCTATTGTATTTTTGACCGCTGGGGTTAAGTTGATCTTGACGCCACTGACTTACAAGCAGATCAAGAGCACTCGTAAGATGCAGAAAATTCAGCCGAAGATGAAGAAGCTGCAGGATGATTTCAAGAAGAAAGAAGAGAAACTCAAATCTGATCCAGCTAAGTTGCAAGCTGCACGGGTGGAATTCCAGCAATCAATGATGGGCTTCTACAAAGAAAATGAAGTCAACCCACTCGGTGGTTGTTTGCCATTGATTGTGCAGATGCCAATTTTGCTTGGACTCTTCTGGACTTTCTCTGGTCCTCCATTCAAGGCAAAGCCAATTTTTGTTGATGTTAAAGTTGTTTCGGAAGCAGAAGCTCACAAGAAGCAAGTTAAGCCAGCGAGCAAGGGTGAAATTTTCGTTGACGCTGCTGGGCGCCGGGCTCGTATCATGCTCAATGCAAAGAAGATTACGATGCTAGAAGGTGAAAGTTATCAATTAAGTTCAAGCCGTTCGATGGGTGATGCTGAGCTTGATCCACAGGATATCAAGTGGAGCTTCTTCAATAATGAAACGACTAATGAATTTGTTTCAATTACAAGTTTGCCGGATGGTTCAGCGACGGTGACTGCGACCAAGGCTGGTGGTTCAGCTAAGGTACAAGCTAACCTGCCGCAGACACTTAAGGATGATAGCTTCTTCTTTATCAAAGATTTTGGTGATACTGGAGTCTTTAACAAGCAAACCGGTAAGCTCAATATCGATATTCTGATTTTGGTTGCGCTCTTTGGTATTAGTATTTGGTTGTCTTCAAAACTCAATGCTCCTAAGCTACCTGAAACTAAAGCAGGTGAGGCTGAAGACCCGCAAGTCGCAATGCAAAGATCAATGTCTACTATGATGCCAATCATGATGACCGGGATGATGTTGATTATTCCTTTGCCTGCAGGAGCGCTTCTTTATATGATTGTCAGTGGTTTCATCCAGGCTGGTCAAACATATTTTGCGATGCAGCGATACGACAAAAAATTAGGTCTGTGAGCCCGTCCAGGATGGTCCAATAGCTGTGTTATTTGATCCCTCATTGGCTCAAGCCAACTTCGGGCACGCCCATTCTGGGCTTCAAATGCCTTGCTCTTGGACCCCCTGAATCGGGCTCTCCCCCGAGTCTTTGGATGGGGGAAATTTATATTGGTTCTGGGTTCTAGAATATAGGTCTGGTTCTTCTTTAATATCAGTCATCGCTGACTGTAGTGAGAATTCATTCCAGTCTTTGTCCTCTTTGCTATTGGGTTTATGATTTAAATTGTTTCTATTGTTTCCAGCCATTCCTTCTTCCCTCGTTAATTAAATAAAACCTGCTTCAAAGCCTGATAATGAATCTTAGCTGCCCCTAATAAATTAATATCAGCATCTTTACTTGGCTGGTCAGCACAGATATAGACCACATTTGGGTCAAGATTGAGAAACTTCTTGATTAGTCTCTGTCCTGCTTCTGTGAAGTGAGATTGGAAATTAATCAAGAGTAAAGTCTCGTAGCGTGAGAAGAAAACCTCGTCAAAGTCCTTCATATCTTTGACTTGATAAATATCCAAACCAAAGACTTCTCTAAACTCTGCTTCTTCAAGTTTAGGGTGTGAGAGTAAAACTATCGCTGTATTTTTCTGTGCTAGTTCTTGTTCATGGCTGGCAAAATACTCCTGCAAAGTTTCTACTGGAGTATTGAATTCAATAGCGTCAGCAGCGGCATTGAGCATATTGTCCTGGAGCATTGCTAGATCAAGCTCTGGTAGCTGGCTGTGGGGGGGGACTAGATAACGATAAAATTCAAAGATCCTGCCGATGGAAGCAAAGTAGCAAGCTTGCAGGTTGTGGTACTTGTTCTTCATGCCATTGAGGTAATTGGCGGTCTTGAGCGCATCTCCTAGATTGGTATTCCATATGATGAGATTATTGCCAGCATAAATCATGTCGAGCGATAGCTCTTGGTAATTACCATACTCTGAGAGCGCTTTCATTGTAATCTCGTCACTAATCACCAAACCCTGGAAACCATAACTACCACGCAGATCGTCGATAATAAAATCTCTCGATAAACTTACTGGGTGAGTAGAGCAGAGTGCTGAGCCATCAGAGATATCCTCAACATCTATCAAGACATGAGCGGTCATGATTGCAGGCACACACTCTTCAATTGCTTCAAGAAACGGACTCAAATGTCCCATATAATTCATTTGATCTAAATTGATATGTGGCAAGTCGTGATGTGAGTCCTTGTTGGTAGGACCGTGTCCAGGAAAGTGTTTGGCGCAGCAACCAATCCCAAAATCTCTAAAGACTTGAATGATAGTCTCTATCAGAGGAATGACTTCTTTGCAATCATGGTGCAAGGCTCTTGTACCAATGATCGGGTTCTCTAAACTAGTATTGAGATCTAAACAAGGAGCAAATACAAAGTTGAAACCAAGGTCCTTAAGGTCTGCAGCTAGTAATTGGGTATGCTGGCGGATTAAACTGGCATCTTCTTGCTCGCTACAAAGCTTACCAATTGAAAGCAAGCTTGGTAGGTTAGGACTGATCTTGCGCAACCTTTGTACCTTGCCGCCCTCTTGATCGACACTCACAATTAAGTTCTTGCCAAGTAGATCTTTAAGGTCTTGGATTAATTTTTTGACCTGCTCACGCGACTCTATATTGCAGTCATAGAATATGATGCCTGCTGGATCTAGTTCTTTAAGCTGCTTTGCCAGATCAGTGTTGAGCTCGGTGCCCTCAAAACCAACAACAAACATGTTACCAAAATTGATATTGTCAGTTTTGATCAAAGTAAATTTAACTCCTTAAGATAGCCCTCGAATAATTCTAATGAAGCTTTGTGCTCTTGATTAAAATCATAACTAAGGTTCTCAAAATATTGCTTTAGCACTTCTTTGCTTAAACCAGTTTGCTGGTATGCTTGGATGATTAGGTCCGGCAGACCTTCATTGAGGGCATAGTTTTTACTGGCT
>JAPPOW010000193.1 GCA_028817775.1 Candidatus Melainabacteria bacterium
GATTTACCGCAGCGCCTTTGACCGTTGAGGATTTTGATTAAATCAGAGCCCAAATATCTTTCAATTTCTTCTAAGTAAGACTTGCGCAAGAAACCCGTTTCAATCTTGGCCCCTTCGTGCCAATAATTGTATTTTTTGATTAGTTCTAAGAATTCTTCTTTCAAGATTAGCCTTTACATTATACCCATAATCACCAGAAATTTAAAGTCAATTTTAAACTTTGGCCTTATTAAACTCAAATACAAAGTCAAATTAAACAATTTACCCTCTCTTGCATGCTAGAATTGGTCTTTACCTATGTTCATAGACAAGGTTAAGATCAAAATTGCCAGCGGCCGCGGAGGACACGGGGCTTGTAGTTTTAGGCAGGAAAAATTCGTCGCTCATGGCGGCCCTGACGGCGGTGACGGTGGTCGCGGTGGCTCAGTCTGGTTGGAAGCATCAGAAGATCTGAGTACACTGCTAGATTTTAAATACAAATCAGAATATAGAGCTGATAATGGCTGTCGTGGTTCCAAAAAAAATCAAACCGGTGGCAAGGGTGAAGATCTCATAATCAAAGTTCCTCCTGGTACAGTGGTGCGTGACCCCAATGCTCAAACTACTATTGGTGATCTAACCCAAGTTGGTCAAAAATTATTAGTCGCTGAAGGCGGGCGTGGAGGTGGTGGTAACACCAGATTCAAATCTAACAAAACCAAAGTACCTAACTTCTCAGAGCCTGGGGATTCAGGAGTCGAGCGTGAACTTGAACTTGAACTAAAGATGATTGCTGATGTCGGCATCATCGGTTTCCCTAATGCTGGTAAATCAACTTTGATTTCTAAGCTTAGTGCGTCCAAAGCTAAAGTAGCAGATTATGCATTCACTACTATCATTCCTAACCTAGGAGTTGTACGCAGAGAAGATGGGGACAGCTTTGTGATGGCTGATATCCCAGGATTAATTGAGGGTGCAAGTGAAGGTCAGGGACTGGGTCATGAGTTCTTGCGTCATATCGAACGCACTAGATTACTAGTGCATATGGTAGATGTTTGGGGTTTGATGGCATCCAATATGGATGAGTACCAGCACAAGAATTTTGAGAACCCAATCCATAACTTTATTCAAGTTAACTATGAATTATTCAACTACTCACCCAAGCTTGCTAAGCGCAAACAAATAGTAGTGCTAAATAAAGTAGAAGGTTACCCAGATGATGAATTGGAAAAATTAGTCGCTGAGTTTAAAGAACATTGTGGTGTCATCCTGAGGAATGGAATGACGTCAGGATCTCATCAAAAGCAAGAAGATCCTGACGTCGCTAACGCTCCTCAGGATGACAATGTGTTCTTAGGTTTATTTACTGTTTCAGCCTTCACTGGTGACGGCTTGCAAGAACTCAAACGCTATATCGAAACTCAACTAGATCAAATCCCACACGAAGAGCAAGAAGTAATAGTTGACGCTGATCCAATTGCAACTGATCACGATGACAGTAATTTCCGAATTGTTAAACAAGATCAAAGTGATCACAGTATCAAGTGGTTAGTTCACTGCGGTAAGCTAGAGCGTCATATGAAACTAGTTAACCTCAAGGATGCTGATTCGCTTTATCATCTCTTCCGGGTCACTAAAGGTTTGGGCGTAATTGAAGCTATCAAAGCCAAAGGCGCTCAAGAAGGTGACACCCTTAATATTGATGGGGTTGATTTTGAAATCAACGAAGCTGTATTAATTTAAACGCTTAGACCTGCTGACTTTAGTTTTTTGGTAGCAAATTTAGCCAATTTACTGCCACGCGGAACGGTATATGTTTGAGTCATCTCTTGAAAGCGAGGACCTTGAAGCCTAATTTCTAAATCTCGTCCTTTAGCAGTAGGGGTAACTGCTAGCCACTGTCCATTACGATCTGGTCTATCACAAAGACGCACAGACCTAGTTTCTGATCGTATATTACTATCCTGAACCGGATGATCCTCTAAAATCACATTAGCAAAATTATTCATTTCTTCAAGTAAACGTCCATCTAGCCGTCTATAAGATTCAATATCACAATGTTCTTGAGGGAAAACCTCTCCAGCTAATTCAAGAGCTAATTTGTCTTGATCTGCCCCATAGTATCTAGAGGATCTGGCGGCTTTTTCATTTCTCTGCTCTTGTCGAAACAAACTTATCGCTCGCTCCAACATATCCAACAAACTTGGACTAAGGGGTGCTGTTACAGCCCTCTCTCTATTTGGACCACTAAGTTTTTTGAGAGCATCACGTAAACCATCCACTTGATCTAAACTCTTCAAACGCTTACGAGGCACTTTTTTCAAAGCTGCATTGAGCGTTTCAAAGGCATTTCCTAAGGCTGTTGCTTGCACTGAAGTCATGGCTAGCATGCTAGCAGAATAAACTAGCTTGATTCAATAGCTGAAAAACCTGTATTGTTAAGCTACTGCAGCTCCAAGCTCATAACTAATACCCATAGCTTGCTTCACCGCCTTCATAGTCTCATGAACTTTAGCCCGAGCTTCTTCAGTACCCTTGGCTAGCATTGCCATTACTTGAGCTGGATCCTTAGCAAACTCTTCTCTACGCTGACGAATTGGAGTGAGCTTGGCATCAAGCACTTCCATCACATATTTCTTGACCTTCATATCGCCAAGCCCGCCCTTAGAGTAGTGATCTTTAAGCTCTTGTACTTTAGCTTTGTCATCGTCAAAAGCATCCAAGTAAGTGAAGCAAACATTGCCCTCAACCTGTCCGGGATCTTCTACCTTAAGATGATTAGGATCAGTATACATTTGACGCACCTTGCCCCAAAGCTCGTCACTGGTATCTTTAAGATAGATAGCGTTGCCTAATGACTTAGACATCTTAGCCTTACCATCGACTCCAACCAAACGTCCATGAGACTCTGGCAATAGTGCCTTGCATTCTTTAAACAGCTCTTGCTTGTAAGTTTGATTAAACTTACGAGCAATCATATTAGTATCCTCAATCATTGGGACCTGGTCAGCACCTACTGGCACCACATCAGCATTGAATGCCAAGATGTCAGCTGCTTGCGAGACTGGATAAATTAAAAATCCCAGCGGAATTTTATTCTCAAAATTTTTCTGGCGAATTTCTTCCTTCACTGTAGGGTTACGCTCGACTTGATTTAAAGTAAGCAAATTCAAGAAGTACATAGTTAGTTCAGAGAATTCTGGAATTTGCGATTGAATATAGACGCTGGAGATTTCTGGATTGATGCCAATAGCAAGATAGTCAAGTGCAACGTTGAGGATATTTTCACTTACCACTTCTGGGGTCTCAAAATTATCGGTAAGCGCCTGCATGTCTGCAATCAAAATATAGGGTTTGTATTCACCACTATTTTGTAATTTGACCCGATTTTGCAATGAACCGATATAGTGCCCCAAATGTAGCGGCCCTGTCGGGCGATCTCCGGTTAATAAGATTTTGCTCACAGCATATATGGTATCACTCTGTCACCTTAGAGGAAGCCTGTCCTGAGCGAATGCGTCAGGATCAGGACCTCCCCCAAAGACAACTTGTTATAATATTTCTCATGTCTAAGCCATTAATCTTATTAGTATGCTTTTTTGCCCTGCTAGGCTGCAATGGTAGCCAAGCGCCTAGTGCTGGTGGCTCCTCTGCTGTCAATGATTTTCTTAGTGAATCAAATAAGCCAGCAGTACTCAAATTTTATGCAGAATGGTGCTCTAGCTGCAAGCAATACGCGCCGGCTTTTGAGCAAGTTAAGACCACCCTCTCGGATAAAGCTGATTTCTATGAAATCGACGTTGACGAGTCTCAATACAGAGCTCTAGTCAAGGAACTCAAGATTTCAAGAATTCCAGAAACTGTTTTCGTTAGTAAAGATCGCACAAACCTAAGCAAAAGACTTGGTCCAATGAGCGTAAGCACTCTCAGTAAATTAGTAAACTCAACCCTCACTCAATGACATTGGTAGATTCACAGCCTAACTCTCAAGAAATCAAGATTGCAGCCACTGCAATCATTGAGGATGGGGTTGAAATTGGTCCAGGCACTAGTATTGGTGAATATTCAATTATTCGCTCTGGCACTAGAATTGGAGCTGGCAATATAATTGGACCTCATGTAATCATTGGTGAAGCACCACAGGACACTAGTTACCGAAGTGAAACTAGCTATGTAGAAATTGGTGACTACAACATTATCCGTGAGTTCTCTAGTATCCACAAAGCCACTGGTGAAGGAGAAGTGACTAAGCTAGGCAATAATAATTTCCTAATGGTCAACTCTCACCTTGGTCACAATTCAGTGGTAGGCAACAATACCACTATGGCAAACAATGCCTGCCTCGGTGGTCATGTCAGCGTTGAAGATCAAGTCACCATTGGTGGTAGCTCAGTGGTGCACCAACATTGCCGCCTTGGCAAACATATGATGCTTGCAGGGCAGTCAGCAAGCAACCATGATTTATTACCATTCATGGTTTATGTCGGCACCCCAGCCTGCTCAGTCTCAACCAATCGAGTTGGTCTGAAACGCAATGGCATTAGCCAAAAAGCTCTAAGTGAATTGATGCGCGCCTACAAGATTATTTATGGTGCTGAGCGCTTAAGCCACGACAATATGATGAGCAAACTCGAAAACGAACTTGAACAACTAGATGAGGTGAAATATCTGATCAATTTTATTAAGGAAAGCAAACGTGGCATCGCCAGAGGGGTTTATAGAAAATGAGTGAGAGCAAATACTATGATATAGAACTTTACGGCTCTGAAACACTACGCAAGCCTTGTGCTGCAGTAAGTAAGATTGACCGTAAGACTGAGAAGATAGTTGATAAAATGCTCAAGACTATGTATCACTCCAATGGTGTCGGACTGGCTGCGCCACAGGTCGGGATCAACAAACGTATCCTTGTAATAGATACAGAGTGGGCTTCAGAGCGCTATGAAGATGAGCGTGAGGCTGAGCCTAACTACAACCCAATTGTAATGATCAATCCGGTGATTGTTTACAAAGAAGGTGAAATGGCAAGCTTTGAAGGTTGCTTAAGTTTCCCTGATGTATTTTTTAATGTTACTCGCGCTAGCAAGATTGTGTTTAAGTTTCAAGATCTTAAGGGTAAGGAGCAACGCATGGAAGCAGAAGGAGATTTATTCTGCCGTTGCGTGCAACATGAAATCGATCACCTCGATGGTAAGTTGTTTGTAGATATTGCTCGTGATGAAGCAATCGCCAAAGAAGAATTAGCAAATCATGGTTTAGGTGATGTCAATTCACCACCGCCAATCATACTTGGTTAAAATTGTCATCCTGAGGACCCTGAGCGAAGAGAAGGGGACGTCAGGATCCCAACATTACCAAAACCAATGAGATCCTTACGCTTCGCTCAGGATGACATAGCTGAGTTTAGGTCTTGGCATTGGCTTAATATCCAAATTCTCAACCCCAAACTCAAAATCATAATTCTCAAAATAGTTAATCATCTGGTGTACAAATTCTTTGACATTAAATGGTTTAGTCAAAGAAGCATAAGGCAATAATTTACGAATAGCACAGGAGTAGACCTTACGAGCACCGCAGTATTTTTGTTTCTGTAATAGTTGCAACGCAGCACTTGCTTGCAGCAAGCCCTGATAAAAAACTTTGCGGTTTGGACTCTGACTATCGTGCCAAAGGTTAAAGAGTAAGTTATAAGATTGCTCCTGTTCATTAGAGTTGAATAAATCTATGGCCCGCATAAACTCATCCTCTAGTAATTCACTGCGAAATAAATTTTTAATTAGCAACTCTGCCTCCTGTCTATTGAGAATTATTCTCATTATAGCTGAGAATAATTCTCAAGTAAATGCTTGAGATTCCAGACAGAGGTTGTTTGACCCCCTTAAATCTCTTATCTTCCATCCTTGGCGTCAATCCAATCGCAGATCCCCCTCTGCCACAACAGGATTAAAATAAATTCCCAGAGGTTTTTTGACCCCTTTCGTTTTAAGAACTTTTAGCTTATCATTATCAACACAAGCGAGCCAAACAAGCCCAGGAGCCTTTCCCTGAGAGGGTTTGATGACGCACGCATAATGGCAATGCAAGAAATTAGATTTGAATTCAACAAAGGAGAGATAACAATGGCAACGATGATGGCAATAAATCCAAGCCCAGACTTAGACCAGGGACATAGCATGGTAGTGCCCAAGGTTTACTACAAAGGTGAACCTCTCACAGAACAACAAGTAGGGATACTTAATATGGTTGGGCAAGGCAAAAGTAATGAAGAAATTGCAAGAGTGCTTGGGATCTCTCGGCGCACTGTTGAATCGCACTTAGCTAAAATTCGCACCATCATCAGCAAGCTTGATGGTTACCGTCCCCGAGAACGTGATCTGGTGCTTTTTGCAAAAGATATGCGTGATGGTTATGAAGTATTCAATAAAATTTCAGGCAGGATTGCTCCTGAACCAACACATATTGAACTAATTGAAGATTGGGATGATGAAGAAAGTTTTGAGCCAGAACAAGGCGAAGTCGACAAAAAAATAATCAAGATAGACCGTTACAGACCCAGATATGAAATCTCCGATTTCAGTCCTGAAGAGAAGGACATTCAATTTGTCGATGGGAAATATTTCTTGTTCTGAGACTCCCTAGTGGTTTGGTGACCACTCCTCGCGCGCAGCCTCCTCCTTGGGGCTGCGCTTTATTTTCCCACTGTCATCCTGAGGAGCGCTTACCCGACTGTCATCCTGAGGAGCGCAGCGACGTAAGGATCCCATCATTGCTAACCTGTCAGTGGAATCCTTACGGTCACTACGTTCCCTCAGGATGACAGTCGGCTTACATACGTTCAGGTGCATCAATAGCCAAAATATT
>JAPPOW010000125.1 GCA_028817775.1 Candidatus Melainabacteria bacterium
GATTAAAACTAGTACTAATATTAGTGATTTCTGCATTATTTTTCTGCCTTATCACTAATTATTCCCTGCTCTAGCTAGGCTATTTGGCCTATTGTTGCCAACGTACAAAGGCGGGGAAGCTACTGGCGTAAAGTACAGGCTGTTCTTGTCGTCTTGGTATAGTACAGCCGCTGAATTCAGCCTTGCTCAGATCGCAATTCTCCATATTAGTTCGAGTGAAATTGACCTGCTTGAAATTATGCTTGGGATACTGGTCGCTTTGACTTATATTTTTGAGTTGGGCTTTGCTTAAATCCACTTCTTCAAAGATAAGGCTAGTATCGTCATCACCGGCAAAGTCTAAATGAGCTTCTTGTGCTGAGCAGTTTTCTAGTCTAATTAAGCAAGGAGTCTGGCGGCTTGTATCTAAGCTAATTCTGCTATTGTCCAAATTGGCATGCTGAAAACTAACTAGTGTTGAAACAGAACTCTTGGCACTAACTTGCTCGGCTTTAAGTCCGCTACAATCAATTCTTTGATCTGTTTGCCCCTCAATACTTAGGCTCCCAAAACATGATCCAGAAAAATCAATGCCCTTGAGTGAGGATTTGCTTTTGATGCGAATGACAGCGTTGCTATAGTGAGTATTTGAATTTCTCATATTGACCTCATCCATAACGCAAGACTCAAAAAGAGCATCATCTTTAAATCTTACTGCTTCTAGGCACGCTCCACTCATATCGGTGTTCTTAAATTCTGTCCCACCAAGTTCACGGAAGCTACTTCCTTGGAGATTTATGGCTTTCATAGTCGAATTCTCAAAGCTAGCATGGTCAAAGAGACATTGTTCACAATTTGCTCCGCCAAGGTCGACATTCTCAAAAAGCATATCGTCAAATTGAGCTTTTGAAAGATCAGCTTGCTTCAGTTTGGTGCCAATAAATTTAGCCTGTCTAAAAGTGATACCCGAGAGATTTGCCTCATTGAGTATAGTTCCTGTCAAATCAATAGCTTGAATTCTTTTCAGTGGACCAAGCTTTGAACTTAAATCCAAACCAGTCAGATCAGCACCGGAGAGATCAGCATCGCTAAGAGCTTTCCTGAAACCCTTTGCACCAAGTTTCTCTTTGATGTAATCAAAGGAATCTCCTTGATAACCCTCTTTTTGAAGAGCAGCTGTAATTTCTGCAAAAGACATTTGTGCAAGTTGGAGAGGCTTGGATGTTGCTGCAGCTATTTGCACAGCTAGTTTAAATTCATCCAAATTGCGAATAGGCCCTTGTTCCAGTGAGCCATTTAAGATATCTGGAGTGGACGCAGGGCTTGCAGTGATTGGTTCAAAGAGAGCGGCCAATGCTCTATCATCATGTGTGTTTTTTAAATCTCGGGCTTGACCAGTTGTTTCAAATCTTGCCACTTGCTGGCTAGGACTCTGTCCAGAAAAAGAAACCGTGAATAAGCTCATCATGATACATAATATCATGCATCTAGCTGTTAAGATCTAAGACTATGCGTGCCGATTTTTTAGTAGCAATAGTAATGACGATTTATTTATTGGGCTATTTTTTCTACTCTTCATTTCTATCAAAGAAAATCTTTAAACTGGATGACTCCAAGCAGACGCCAGCACATAAACTTGAAGATGGCATTGATTTCTTGCCTACTCGTAAGTGGATTTTGTTTGGGCATCATTATGCTTCGATTGCTGGAGTCGCTCCCATCATTGGTCCTTGCATTGCAGTCTACTGGGGTTGGTTGCCGGCACTAATTTGGGTAGTACTTGGCAATATTTTTATGGGTGCCGTGCATGACATGGGAGTGCTGGTGATGTCGGTGCGCAACAAGGCTCAGTCGCTTGCTGAAATTGCTGGGCAATTTCTTTCCAAAAAATCCAAACTCTCGCTCCTTTGTATTTTAGTATTTTTGCTCTGGATTGTATCTGCAGCATTCTCTGTAGTGATAGCTAGATTGTTTGTTACTTATCCAAGTTCAGTTTTGCCCACTATTTTTGCTTCAATTCTGGCATTGATCATGGGGCAGATTTTGTATCGCTCTAGGATCCATGCTCTTTTGCCAAGTTTAATTGCACTCGCTCTGCTCTATGCTTCAATCCCGCTTGGGGTCAAGTATCCGATCTCACTTGATATGGAACCGGGTTTAGCAACTTGTGTTTGGGTTTTGATCTTATTGACTTATGCCTTTGTCGCTTCGGTCTTGCCAGTTTGGGTTTTGCTGCAACCGCGTGACTATATCAACTCACATCAAATTATTGTTGGACTTGGAATTTTAGTTGTGGGGATTTTTATGACCAAGCCTGAGATAGTAGCACCAGCAATTAATTTTGAAGCGGAGCGATCTTGGTTTCCGTTCTTGTTTATTACCGTTGCTTGCGGGGCAATTAGCGGCGCGCATGGACTTGTTGCTAGTGGTACCACCTCGCGCCAAGTTAATAAAGAATCAGACATTAGACCAATTGCTTATGGTGGAATGCTACTTGAGGGCTTCTTGGCTTTGCTTGCTGTGATTGCAGCCAGTGCTGGCTTTGCCAATTATGATGGTTGGTGTACTCATTATGCTAGCTGGGCGCATGCTTCGCGTCATGGCTTGGATGCCTTTGTGCAGGGAGCTGTTAATTTCATGGGTCACTTTAATTTGGGTCCAGAAATTGCAGCAGCTTTTATCGCTGTGATCATAATTAGTTTTGCAGCAACCAGCTTGGATACTTTGTTTCGGATTCAAAGATATATGCTTGAAGAGATTTCTACGCTAACTAAAATCAAGCCACTGGGCAATCGTTACCTGGCTTCTTTTATTGCAATCCTTACTGTGTCGATGATGGTTTACTCAGATGGCATCACCAAGGTTGAGGGAGCCTTCACTCTTTGGCCTCTCTTTGGTTCTACTAATCAATTGGTCGCAGCACTTGCACTGATGATCATGGCACTATTTTTGATTTCAATTAAATCTTCTAATCTAGTGGTTTTGATTCCTGGTTTGCTGCTTACTGTGTTGACCGTGATTGCCAATAGTCTGGGGGTTCTGAATTTTATAGAGCAGGCTAATTATTTGCTTGCTGGAATTGCAGTGGTGATTTTGATTTTGCAGTTAATCATTGTCACTGATATTCTCAAAAATCTCAATGCTAAATAGTCTCAGTAAATTTTTCTCACAAAACTTTTTTGTAGTCATCACTGTCTTTGCAGCTTTGGGTTTGTTGCAAGCACCTTGGCAAGAAGCACTCAAGTCCTATATAGAGCCAATGCTAGGTTCGATAATTTTTGCAATGGCATTAACTTTACACTTCGATGATTTTCTTAATGTCTTTAAGCGTCCGCGTCATCTGGCCTTGGGAGTAGCGATGCAGTATTTAATTATGCCAGCTTCAGCCTTTGCTATTGCTCGTCTACTGGGCTTGCCGCAAGAACTTGCTGTTGGTTTAGTCTTGGTTGGCTCCTCACCTGGCGGCACAGTTTCTAATGTGCTAGTTTATATCGCTCGAGCTGACCTGCCGCTATCAGTTTCTATGACTTTTGTTTCAACTTGCATTGCCCCGCTGATGCTACCAACAATGATGCTAGTTTATGCTTCACATTGGATAGAAGTGGATGCGGTAGCTTTGTTTTGGGCTGCAATTAAGATAGTCTTGATTCCACTGGCCATAGGTTTAGCTCTCAAAGCTTTAATCAAAACTACTAGTCAGACTTTAGAAGATGTGGTTTCCTTAGTTTCAGTTTTATTGGTTTCTATCATTATTATGACTATGGTTGCAATTGGTGCTCCAAAGCTTGCTGAAATTACAAATCTACAAGAATATATTGTGCAAATTTTAATTGCTGTATTTTTGCTTAATGCAGCCGGTATGATTTTTGGTTATTACTTACCAAAAATAACTCAACCCAAATTAGAACTAAAACAAATCAGATCTATTTCAATGGAAGTTGCTATGCAAAATTCTGGCTTGGCTTCAGTTTTGGCGCTAGCTCACTTCGGTCCGCTTGCTGTATTGCCGGCAATTTTTGCTGCTATTTGGAATTGTATGGCTGGCTCTTTGTTGGCTAATTATTGGCAGCAAAAATAGCTTGCAAGTCATCAAGAGCTTCTTGAGGCTTAGCTTCCATCCTTAGAACTTTGAGGTAAGCAGCTTTGATTTCTCTCTTGTATCTAGAAGAGTAAGAAACTTGAGGAAAGTAAGTTGCTGATGGACTATTGGCTAAATCAACAAAAGTTTTGATATAAGGATTTGGGTGCTTGTCGAAAAATCCACTTGAAATTTTTTTGAGTGGCGAGAATTTTTTTTGAGCTAGTGCTAGGTATTCTAAATTTTCTTGTTTGGCTAGCCATTGCATAAACTTGAGTGCTTCTTGTGGATGCTTGGCATCTCTGGGTATTGCTAGAGCATCAACTGCAACTTGAGTCCCTGCATTAGATTGCTTCCCCTTCTCTTCGCTCAGGGTCGCAATGACCGAGGGGAAAGCTGCGACAACTACTTCCATCTTCGGTGCAAAAATTCCAGCTAAATTATATTCCCAGACCCCGCTATTTTCTATTGCAATGCGTCCTGAGTAAAATGGATTGTCAGGACTTTGATAAGCATGAAAACCTTCAGTAAAGGCTGCAAGTTTGTCCTTAGGAATTTTAGAAGCAAAATTGTCCTGCACCCAAGTCCAAGCAGCAATGTTCTCAGCAGAATTTGCTACTTGCCAGTCACCGCCAAAGGCAGAGACAATAAACTTACCTGACCAAGGAGGCCAACTTGGTAACCAGCCAATATGAGGCTGTAGCGCTCTAGGGCTGTAGCGCTCTAGCGGGTCTTTGCTTGAGTCCGTTACAGCGTCGAAGACTTTCACTATGTCATTTAAGTTTTGTGGCACAGGCAAATCATATTGATCAAGCAAAGTTTTATTGACATGCATCGCTTCGCAAGTCGGCATTAATGGCATTGCAAATTGTTTACCATTGATGTTCAACATTTCAATGTAGATAGGAATGTATCCCCCGAGCCCTGAGTCCTGAGCCCTGAGCAACGGACTTAAGTCCGTTAAGCCACCTCGTAAACCAAGGTCAACTACCATATCACCATCAAGATGAATTAAATCTGGGGGCACGCCAGCTGCAATTGCCATCAAGATTTTCTTGCGTGGCATTGAGATACTGAGCATTTCTACTTCAAAACCGTGGTCTTCTGAGTTAAATTTGGTTACTAAATCAACTAGTGGTTCTTTCTCGCTGCCGCTCCAATATTGCCAGAACACCACTTTTGGCTGGTCCTGAGATCCTGACGCCCCTTCGGAGCTCAGGATGACAGTTTTTCCTTCGGGGCTCAGGATGACACCCTCAAAGAAAAATGGCAGCGCACACAATACACAAAACAGAAATATATATAAGGTAGTGTTTTTGGAGCTCAACAAGTAAATGATACCAGCGTCATTAATAAAATCTTGGTTATGCTGACATTAGATCGGGATTTAATCAGTTAGTATAACGAGAAGCGCAGGACAGGCTCACTGGGCTAATGGAGAGAAATATGACCGAACGCAGAGTAGTAATCACCGGAATAGGACCAGTAACCCCAGTAGGTATTGGCGTAGAGGAATTTTGGAATAACCTCAAAGCGGGCAAATCTGGAATCTCAGAATTAAGCCCAGAGCGTATGAATGGTTATGACTGCCCGGTTAAGATTGGTGGTGAGGTCAAAAACTTTGATGTCAAGAATTACTATGAAGACCGTAAGGTTTTACGTAGTCTGACCAAGGATATGGACCCGTTTTCACAGTTTGCGGTGGTGGCAACCAAGCATGCTGTTGAAGATTCGGGGATTGATTTTGATAAGCTTGAAGAATATGGCACTGATCGCACAAGAGTGGCTACATTTGTCGGTACTGGTATTGGTGGTATCTCTACAACTTGTGATGATGCCAAGACTCTAGACTCGCGTGGGCTCAAAGCTCTTGGTTTGAGATCTATCATTAGGCTTATGCCTAATGCCGCTTCTGGTCATATAGGTATCATGTGGGGACTGCAAGGTAGAGCCAAGTCTGACTCTACTGCTTGTGCTTCTGGTCTGGATAGTATGATCGATGCTTATTGGTATATAAAGAACGGTCTTGCTGATGTGATGGTGACTGGCGGTACCGAAGCTTGCCTCAATCCACTTGCTATTTCTTCTTTCTATAATATGACGGCACTTTCTCGCCGTGAAACTGCGGCTGAAGAAGCGAGCTGTCCATTTGATGCCCGCCGTGATGGTTTTGTGATGTCAGAAGGAGCAATGGTATTTACGCTTGAAGAATTATCCCTTGCCAAAAAACGCGGCGCCAAGATTTATGGTGAGTTTATTGGCGCTGGTGCTAGCTGTGATGCCTATCATATTACTGCTCCAACTGAAGATGGTAGCGGCGGTGCTCGTGCGATTGAAATGGCACTAGAGACAGCTGGGCTGAAGGATAATCGTGAAGCTATTGACTATATCCATGCTCATGGTACTAGTACACCACTTAATGACGCTCGTGAGACTTTAGCGGTGAAGAAAGTATTTGCTGATCACGCTTATAAATTAAGTATGAGTTCTACCAAGTCGATGACCGGTCATATGATTGGTGCTGCTGGTCCAACTGGATTTGCAGCTGCAGTGCTTGCTTGCCGCGACAATATCGTGCCACCTACTATTAACTATAAGGAAGCAGATCCAGCTTGTGATCTTGACTATGTACCTAATACTGCCAAGGAGCGTGAGGTTAATTACGCTATAGTGCAGGCTCTTGGTTTTGGTGGACACAATACTGTAGCAATAGTGAAGAAATTCACCGACTGGTAAGTATCCCCTAACAGCACGTAAGTATAATTAGTGTGTGGA
>JAPPOW010000047.1 GCA_028817775.1 Candidatus Melainabacteria bacterium
GTCTTATTGCTTAATAGTTGAAGCCAATGATTCAAGCTTATTTTACAGTGGTAGCTGGAAGCTTGATCAGTGTCCTAGTGACGGTTTCAAGACCGACCTAGCTGGAATTTCTACTTATTGCGCTGGTGCTCAAGAAGCAGGCAAACCAGTGGATCTAATGATCAGTGATTCAGCAGCTGCCGAGAAAGAAGGCTATTCAGGCTCTGAGCTTGAACTAAGCAAAAAACTTAGCAAGCTAATTGGCAGCAAAAAATCACGAATACTCATCAACACTTACAATTCCAATACAGTGCGCTTGCATAATTTATTCAAAATCGCTGAGCAATGCGGAAAAAAAGTTGCTCTCTTAAATAAAGAAGCTAGAGAAGCCTATAGTGCTGCGGTTAATGCTGGCTATATTCAAGAACAAAGTCATCTAATTAGTGTTAAAGAAATTGATAATCACCCTGACGACCAACTACTAATTATTTCTACAGCGCCAGAGGGTGACGCGCTTAAAGAACTTGAACGAATTGCATATGACAAAAGCTTAGAGATTCAAATCAAAGAAGGTGATTGCATTATTAATAGTGCTGACTTGCCACCAGGTACAGTAAGGATCATGGCACAAATCTCTGATGAGTTCTATCTTAAGAAGGCTGAAATTATTGGAGGCCGCAATGCTGGTGTCACGGTAGATAGTCATGCTCTAACTGAAGAGATGAAATTTTTATTCAACCTGGTTAGACCTAAATACTTTGTACCAGGGCTAGGTGAATCAAGATTATTAGTGCAGCACGCAAAGCTGGCTGTTGATGCTGGGCATGATCCAGGCTCGATATTCATTATCGACAATGGTGATACCATCCAGCTCTCTGGTGGTGGTTTTGAGATTGCAGGGCAGAGCAATACTGATGAAGTGCTTTACACAGACTCACAAGATTTTCACCTTGATACTAAAGTAATCAAGGAACGCGATGCATTGGCAAAAGAAGGTGTGGTGACTCTAAGCTTTGCAATCAATAAGAAAAACAAAGTAGTAGCTGGACCAAGCTTCTCAGCCAAAGCTTGTACTTTTTCTAATAATAAAGAATGGCGTGCTTTTTGTTTAATGAACTCACCAGATTTAATTGATGAGATTGAACAAGTAGCAGAAGAAATCAAAAATCCTGGTATTGAAGATTTTCAAGATGCAGCAAGAGAACACTTGAGTAGAATAATCAAAACTCAAATAGGGAAAAAACCATCAGTTATAGTACTGGCCTCACAGATTTAATGTTACTTGACCTAATACAACAAAACAATAAGTTTGCCGCAATCTACTCTAAACTCAATAAAGATGGACAAATAATCCATGGACTAACTAATTCTGCCAAAAGTTTGATGCTGGCAAACCTAGTCCAGCGCAGTCAATCACCAATCATCTTTGTGGTAGCTAACCATCATGAAGCTCAAACCTACTATCAAGAAATCAAGAATCTTAGTAATAAACCAGTCTTTAATTTTCTCTGTCAAGAAGTCTCGCCTTATGATCAAATCAATTCTGATATCACAGTAACAAGCAGTCAGTATGAAATCTTTGATTCATGGCAAAGTGGGCAAAGCTCACTTACTGTAATGAATATCAAAGCTCTAGCCCAGCTTTACATTAAGCAGAAACTCTTTGAAGAGAATTCATTTTTTATCAACTCAGATACCGAAATTGATCCCCAAAATCTTGCTCAAAAACTGACTTTGCTTGGTTATAACAATGAAGCAATGGTTGAAGGACGCGGTCAATTCAGTCATCGCGGTGATATTCTTGATATCTATCCGATCACTGGTGAAGCCGCAAGACTAGAATTCTTTGGTGACAATATCGAAAGTATCAAAACTCTCAACACCAATAGTCAAAGGTCTAGTGAGCCAATAGAGTTTGTTCATATCACTCCACGTTATTCAATTATTCGTAGTGAAGATGATGGTCTAAGCCAGAAGCTTGAAGAGCTTGCAGCCAAGCATCAAATCGAAGACCTGATTGCTCAAGACTCCTTATATTTTGAAGGAGTAGAATACTACCGCTCGCTACTTGGACAAGAAGCAAGTTCACTCTTTGACTATATTCCAGCCAATATTCATTTGGTCCTAGATGAATGGCAGGATTTAACTAATTTAGGCCGTGACTGGAATCAAACTTTGATTGATCAATATCAAGAGGGGGTCAAGAATCATAAATTAATCCCACTCGAGACTTCATTACACCTAGACCAAACTCAACTCATTGAACAGGTCAATGAGTGCAAACGCAAACTCTATCTACAGACTATGGTTGAAGCTATTGATGGTAGTAGCGATCAGATTAGCTATGAGATTCTGAGTCACCCTGCTGAGCGCTTTGCAAGCAAGGTAGAAGAATTTATTGAATATATGCGTAAAAAATTACGCGAGAAACAAAATATAGTGATATTTAGTGAGCAACCACACCGGGTTCTTAATATACTACGCGAGTGGGACATCAACGCACTCTATCAAGCTGACTTGGAAGCAGTTAATATAGTTGACTTAGCCAAAGAAGATAAGGGCAAGGTCATAGTGCAGCGGGATGGACTTGAAGAAGGCTGCCTATTACCAGAACTTAATATCGTCATTCTCACTGACAGAGAATTATTTGGTCGTAGCCGCCAAGCAGTAGCCAAACAGAAAACCAAAAAATCAGAGGCTGGTAGTAAGCGTGAAATCTACACCGATATTTCTGAGCTTAAAGTCGATGACTATGTTGTGCACTATAAACATGGTGTTGGTAAGTATAAGGGCACTGAGTTTATTGAGCTTGATGGTGGTTCAACCCGGCAAGAGTATCTAGCAATTGAATACGCAGATGAAGCTCGGATCCTAATCCCTGTCGATCAAGTTAATTTACTCTCACGCTTTAATATTAACCAAGAAATAAAACCAAAGCTTTCCAAACTAGGCGGCACTGACTGGGAACGAACCAAGAAAAAGGTCAAGAAATCAGTCCGCGCTATTGCTCAAGACCTAATTAATCTTTATGCCCTGCGCGAAAAGCAAACTGGCTACAAATACCCTCATGATACCCCTTGGCAAATCGAGATGGAGGATGCTTTTCCTTATACTGAAACTGAAGATCAACTCAAAGCTATTGACGAAGTTAAGCAAGATATGGAAACTAGCAAACTTATGGATCGCTTGATTTGCGGAGATGCTGGCTTTGGTAAGACTGAAGTAATTCTACGTGCCGCCTTCAAGACTATTATGGAAGGTAAACAAGTAGCAATCCTAGTACCAACCACAGTGCTAGCGCAGCAGCACCATGATACATTCTCTGATCGTTTTGCTGCCTACCCCATCAGAATCGGCTTACTGAGCAGGTTTCGCACCGCCAAAGAACAACGTGAGGTAGTCAACAAACTTAAGCTAGGTGAATTAGATTTAGTCATCGGTACTCATCGCCTACTTCAAAAAGATATTCAATTCCAAAACATTGGACTACTAGTAATTGACGAGGAACAAAGATTTGGTGTATCTCATAAGGAGAAGCTCAAGTCAATGCGCAAAGACCTCGATGTCATCTCGATGTCAGCAACGCCAATCCCGCGTACTTTGCATATGTCCTTATCAGGTATCCGTGATATTAGCCTCATTGGCACACCACCAACCAATCGTAAACCAGTCAAAACCTTTGTTGGTGAGTATAAGAATAATGTGATGCGCAATGCGATTCTACATGAACTTGAACGCGGCGGGCAGGTATTCTTTGTCCATAACCGAGTAGAAAATATTGACCAGGTCGCCCACGAAGTGCAGCAATTAGTACCAGAAGCCGCTGTTAGAGTTGGTCACGGGCAGATGAAGGACAAAGAATTAGAGGATGTGATGTTTGCCTTTGTCAATCATGAGTTCAATGTCTTTGTCTGCACCACTATTATTGAAACCGGATTGGATATAGCCAACGCTAATACCATCATCATTCGTGATGCTAATGCCTTTGGCTTATCGCAGCTCTACCAGTTACGTGGTAGGGTTGGACGCTCTGATCTACAAGCTTATGCTTATTTACTCTACAATCCAGAAAATGAAATTTCAGCTCAAGCCCGTGAACGTTTGCGTGCTATCCGCGAACTAACTAACCTTGGTTCTGGTTACCAAATCTCTATTAGAGATATGGAGATCCGTGGTGTTGGTAATATTTTTGGTGCTGAGCAGCATGGTCATATGCTCTCTGTTGGCTTTGACCTTTACTGCAAGATACTTAGTGACACTATTGAGGAGATGAAGGGCAACGTTGATGCCATTGAGCTTGAAGATTCCTGCACTATCGATATCAAGGTCAATGCTTACTTCCCTGAGAACTGGATTTCTAATATCAAACAAAGAATGAACGAGTACAAGCGTCTCTCTTTAGCACGTGATGAGGCCACTCTAGATCACCTCAGTAATGAATGGCGTGATCGCTTTGGTAGATTACCGCAAGAAGCTCTCAACTTGATTGATATCAGCCGTATCAAGATCCGTGCCAATAAAGCTAAAATTGGCAGTATTAATCAAGAAGGGGATTCAATCAAAATCGCTAACAAATTGCGCTTACAACAATGGCTGCAGTCTCAGCGCAAACTACCAGCCTTCTTACAATCTAGAATTAATTTTAAAGCTGGTGCTGTCGGTGCCCGCAGTAGTGATTCGATGATCTCAGTCAAAGTCAGTGGCTTGGATACTGAATCAAGACTCACAGCTGTCAAAGATATCATTGAGCTGTTAGCATAAGCCCTCTGTCATTGCGAGCGAAGCGAAGCAATGACGTTACAATAAAGCAAATGGAATTTAGCCCAGAACTTAAATCCTATATAGATCTAGTGCTTCAAAGCTACCAGCAATACACTGGCGAAAAGCTAGCTAGTAATATAGATGAGCTTTATAATGCTGATTTCATTTGTGCCAGTCATTATTTCTATGAAGATGATACTAGGTTTATTTTTGCTAATCTCAAAGCGCAAGAGCTTTGGGAAATGTCCTGGCAAGAATTCACTCGACTAGAGTCAAGATACTCAGCAGCTAAAGAAGAACAAGCTGCAAGGGAAGAATTACTCACTAAAGTAAAAGAACAAGGGATTATTAATGACTATCAGGGTCTTAGGATCAGCAAAAGCGGTAAAGAGTTTCGTATCGAAAAAGCCTGTGTTTGGAATGTATTAGATCTAAGCAATAAAATTATTGGACAAGCTGTAAAATTCAAAGATTTTAGCTAGGTTGGCTCAAAAACTCATTCTATACTATAATAGAAATTATGTTTAGGAAACTCTTTCTTAGCATTATTATGACGGCTCTAGTGCCGTTCATGCTGAGATTGACGAAGCAAAATATATAAATCTTTACCGCAAACAGTTCGATAAAAAAGTAGCTGCTGATCTCTATGCTAGTCCTGCCGAAAACAAATCAGCGCATGGCTATAGGTCAGAAATTGTTGATTTCCTTTCCGAGAAAGAACACAAGATTCCTAAACTGATGCTCAAGAAACGCTGGCGCAATCATCTAAGTCAATTCCAGGGACCTAAGGATTACAAAGCCAAGCTAGCCAACACTTATCTAAGCAGTGAATTTGTACGTAAGAAATTTTTGCAAAATCAATATCTCAATGATTATTTCAGGCTCAAAGTTGCCCGTAAAGCCAAAGAAGATCTAGCTGAAAGAAATCAAATTATCAAACTAGCCAAAGAAGAAGATATTGGTATCAGTCGTCGCGATATAGATGAAAGGTTATTACAATTCATAGAGAATCAAGGTGGTAAGGTCGCTTACAAAGCTTTCTTGAAGCAAAATGATTTCAAAGAAAAAGAAATCAAATTCTTTATCAAAACTGATCTTATGAAAGAAGCTCTAATCAGTAAAATGCTTGAGTCTGAGATTGATATCGCCAGCGAAAATCATTACCAAAACAAAAAATCAGAACGTAAACCACGTTACTACTTTACTCAGGCTTTTATCCCTCATGAGGCAGAAGCAGCAGAGAATACAATCAAAGAAGCCAGAGATGTCTTTGAAAACGAATCAGCAATCTTTGCCTATGACGGCATCGATCCAAATATCAAAGTTAGCAGTATGGATGTTGCTATTTCACTTGACACCAAGTTATTTGCTAATGAGATTAAAGATCAACTTGTTGCTCTTAGTAACAACGGTACTATGATTAGTAGCCGTGTCAGCGAGCTAATCAAAACCGAGAAAGGTTATCACCTGATCCAGATCAATGGTGTTGAAGTCAGCGAGTCAATTAGCTACGAAGAAGCCAGAGAAGATAGATTAAAACAACTCAAAGAACAAAGAGCTAAAGATTTTGATGGCTTATATAGTTTCTTTGTAGGTGAGAAAGACGTGGAGATCGACTGATTTTTTATCAATCAATTCTTGCGGAATTAATCTAAATCTATCTAAGCTATCAAAAAACTCTTTACAAAATTTATTAAACTCTTCTGACTTACTTGGAGCATTTAAACTTAGGTGCTCAATATAGCCTGTCTCAGTATTTAATTTCATATTGATTGAATTAGCCAAAGCTCTCTTCTTAGATTTAGTAAATTGCTGCAAAAGAGCAGGGTCCATAAAGCGTAAATGATCATCCCAAGCTAGTCTAATTTGCCTCAATACATGCAACAAATAGTATTTAGATTCAATTTGCAGTTCTTTATCTTCCAAGATTGAAATATCACTCAAATAGTACTTCAAAACTAGCTTTGACTGTTTTAAATCAATTTGGTAATTCCATGTTTCAAGTAGACCAGAACCAAGTAAATTTTGATTCTCAGTAACGATAAATTCCTGATTGAAAACTACCAAATCATTCTTGGC
>JAPPOW010000139.1 GCA_028817775.1 Candidatus Melainabacteria bacterium
GAGCCTGGTTGTTTGGATTGGTATACTTAAACTAATATCATTCGTTAAGCTTGCAAGGAGTCTGAGTTGATTGGGGCTGATGTGGTGGAGCTTGCTCCTATCAAGGATTTTCACGCTGCTGATTTCCTTGCAGCCAAGCTTGTATATAAAATAATTGCCAGCAAATTGGCTGCTATTTTATAGTTTGCATCCAATAAAACTATATTTTAGAGGTGTTTTATTGGATACACCTAATAAATATAGGTAAGCATGGGTATAATATTGGATATATCCAATGATTTTACGGAGAGAATACCTTGAAAAAATCAAAACCTTCATTGACGGGCCAATGATCAAGGTTATCACAGGTATCAGGCGTTCTGGCAAGAGTTACTTGCTCAAGCAGATTATCCAAGAGATCAAAACTACAAGAGCATCAGAATCTCAAATATGTTTCATAAATAAAGAGTCATTGGATTTTGATGATATTCAGAACTACAAGGACCTAAACAATTACGTCAAAGAGTTTTTTGCTAAGGGCAGTTCTGGTAAAAAATACTTATTCATCGATGAGATCCAGGATATTCATGAATGGGAAAAGGCTATCAGGTCATTTTTTGCTGAAGATGATTTTGACATTTATATTACAGGCTCCAATGCTAATTTATTAGCTTCTGAGTTAGCAACTTATCTCTCTGGCAGATATATAGAGTTTAGCGTTTACCCTTTAAGCTTCAAAGAGTTTCTAGAATTTCGAGGTGAGCATGGATCATTTGAAGATGAGTTCAAACTTTATCTTCGTTATGGTGGCTTCCCGGCCCTGCATCTATTACCAATGAATGATGAGGCTATATTCCCATCACTGAAAGCAATTTACAATACCGTAGTGCTCAAGGATATCATTAGTAGAAACAAAATCCGCGATGTGGCTCTACTAGAAAAAATCATTTTATTTATTATGGATAATCAAGGCAGTATTTTCTCTGCCAATTCCATTGCAAAGTATCTCAAATCACAGCAAATCAAAGCAGGAGTGGACACTATTCAGAATTACTTGAAATATATTGAGGCCTCATTCTTGCTAAATAAAGTTCGGCGTTATGACCTCAAAGGGAAACGTCATTTTGAAATGAAAGAAAAATATTTTTTAGCAGATCACGGCATCCGCAACGCTATTCTTGGTTTTCGTGAAACTGATATTTCTGGAACTCTTGAAAACATTGTTTACTTAGAATTATTGCGTCGTGGCTATACAGTAGATATCGGGGAACTAGATGCTGGCGAAATAGATTTTGTTGCGACCAAGGCAGAGCAAAAGATTTATATTCAGGTTTGTTTTCAACTTAACTCACAAGAAACAATTGAACGAGAATTTAAACCCTTATTGAAAATAAACGACCACTATCCCAAACTTATTATAAGTAGTGATCAATTCTTTACAGCAAAAGACAGCCATGGAGTAGATAGAATAAATATAATCAATTTTTTACTGGAAAGAACAATAGTCACTTGGGCAACAGAAATCCCCGGCTGTGATACAGAAAGACACTGAACGTCCTGTCATCCTGAGCCCTTGCAAAGGGCGTAAGAATCTCATCATTACCAGCTTGGCAATGAGATCCTTAGGTCGTGCTTCGCATTCCTCAGGATGACAAAAGCCCTACTTAAATCTAGCTTTGAGCTCTTCAGCTCTATCAGCTGTGATACCAAGCTCATGGTCACAAATAGGAGTGGCTAGAGTATCTTTTTCAGTCTCCTCGTAGCAAGGACGAGTATTTTGGTAGAAGATGCCGGTAGCGATTCTACCACTAGCGTATGTATCTTCTGTAGCTACTTTGAATGCAGCTTGAAGATCACTAGCATCATGCCCTTCAGCTGCAAGGTCGTAAGTGTTCTCTCTATAGAACTGTGCTGTGTTAACTTTGTTGAAAGTTACACAAGGAGAGAAAGTATCAACTAGTGCAAAACCTTTGTGTGCAATTGCAGCCTTGTAGATTTCTACAGCTTGCTTAGGGTTTCCAGAGAATGCTCTAGCAACAAAGCTAGCACCTGAGCCAAGAGCCATGCTAATTGGGTTCAGTGGCAGTTCTGGATTACCAAATGGAGTAGACTTAGTTTTCATTCCTTCACCACTAGTAGGAGAAGTTTGACCTGTAGTCAGTCCATAGATAGAGTTGTTCATGACAATATCAGTCATATCAATATTGCGGCGCATTGCGTGAATCAAGTGACCAACACCAATGCCGTAACCATCACCATCGCCGCCGACAGCAATAACTTTCATGTCATGGTGAGCTAGTTTAAAGCCTTGAGCATTTGGTAAAGATCTACCATGCAGGGTGTGCATGCCGTAGGTATTAATAAAACCAGGTAAGTTTGACGAACAGCCAATTCCAGAGATCACAGCTACTTCATGTTGCTGGAGACCTGATTCAGCCAATGCTCTTTGCAATACATTAAGTACACCAAAATCACCACAGCCCGGACACCAGTCTGGGTGTACTTCACCTTTAAAATCTTTTGCTTCTAATGTTGTAGTCATTTAATTGCTCCTTATAATTACCTTTGAGTCCTTAGTTCTGGCTCAACGCTGCGCTGCATACGGAGCTTCGCTCCTGCAGATGCTTCGCTGCCTCTTATACCTTAGCTAGCTCCTTCTTGGCTGCGATTTTTTTGAATTCATTCACGATGTATTCACCAGTAAACGGTTCACCGTCCCATCTGTTGATATGCTCAGTAACCTCAAACGCTGTCTGTGCAAGAACTTCGCGGCAGAGTGAATTACACATATTGTTCTCAACAGAAACAATGCGCTTGCACTTTTTGAGTTGAGCTAGAGTCGCTTCTTTAGGCATTGGGTATACATCGGTGAAGTGTAGGTGGTTCACTTTGATACCTTCTTCAGCTAATAAGTTGATTGCTTCTTTAGCGTAGCTATAGCTTGAACCCCAAGTCATAAATGTGGTCTCAGTATTCTCGTCGCCCTCAAGAGTTGGAGCCTCAATATCGCCATTGCTGACCATGGTTTCCATTTTCTTCATGCGCTTAGCATGCATCTTCACTCTCTCTTCGCGAGCGTGAGGCAAGCCAGCTTCAACGTCTGACATTACGTGACCAAATTCATTGTGCTCGTCAGAGCAAGGCACATACTGAGCGCCCTTAGCACCAGGGCGTACTCTATGTGAGACACCATCTTCAGTGTACTCATAACGCTTATAACGTCCTTCACCTTCCCACTCAGTCGAGAACTTACCGCGTTCGATTTCAACTTTGCCAAAATCAAGATCATCAATAGTTTCAAAGTGCTCCGATAAGAAGAAGTCACTAAGAATTAGTACAGGGATTTGATATTTTTCAGCCATGTTCAGTGCACGAGCAGCTTGATAGAAAGCGTCCTCTGGATCTTTAGGTGCAACGACAAAACGAGGCGAATCACCGTTACCAGCGATACAAAGATCAATATCAGATTGTTCTTGCTTGGTCGGCACTCCAGTAGAAGGACCACCACGTGAAACAACTACACAGACAGCAGGCACTTCAAGCATTGATGCCAAACCAACAGCTTCAACCATGAGGCAGTAACCACCACTAGCTGTAGCTGTAGCTGCACGGACTCCAGCAGTACCAGCACCGACAACCATATTCATTGCAGCAAGTTCATCTTCAACTTGTTTGATAACGATTTTGTCAGTCTGAGCAATAGTAGCTAAGTAGTGCAGAATACCAGTCGCTGGACTCATTGGGTATGCAGAATAAAGTTTCAAACCACCAGCCGCAAGTCCAAGACCCATTGCTTCATTACCAGTCATAAATAATTTTGCTTTACCATCACCTTTAGGCTGGAAGACATGCTCATTGACATTGTTCTTAGTCCAGTCGGCACCAAGGTTGAAGATAGCTTGGTTGAGGTCTACAACTTGATCACCTTTCTTTTGGAATTTGTGCTTGATGAACTCAAGAGGGATAGAGGTATCGAGGTCAAGTGCTTGAACCATTGCTCCTGAGAGCATTGTATTGATCATAATTGGGCTGACACCAGTAAGACCAGCTTCATCAACCATAGACTTGAAATCTAGACCATAGAAATTAACATCGTCACGGATTGATTCGATATCTTCTTTTTTGATAGTAGCTGCGTTATAAAAAACAATGCCCCCGCTTTTGACGTCAGGGACATGAACAGAAGGACTAGTTTTGTTGAATAGCAGCACCACTTCTGGTTCTTCGCCGTGGCATAGCTGCTTCTCTGCACCAATCGCCATTTGCAACCAGACATGACCACCACGAATTGCCGACTGGAATGAGTTGTATGCCATGACATTCAAGCCCATTCGCGAGCAGGTCTTACCAAGGATCTCACCAGTTGATGCAATACCGTCTCCAGCTGCACCAGCTATTCTTACTATTACGTTCTTTCCGCTCATTCTGTTCTATATAACCTTTTAACTAGTAAATTATAGGGGTTTAGGCAGGCTTGAGGGGCTAATTTCCGCTAAATTTAAAGATTAGCGTTATCTTATTCACTTCCGGGTTGTAACGGTCGTAACGCTTTGTATTTACGGGTGTTACGACCGTTACAACCCGGAAGTGATGGTGTGATAACATTAGGTCATGCGCGCTTTATCTTTAATAATATGTATTAGCTTAAGCATATTTCAAGCTGCTTGGGCTTTTCCGCAGACGGTATTCCCTAGAATTACTTCGCCGGCTGCTACTCAAAAGAAGGTAGATAAATTTATTAAGACCGAGTATGTAGAGAAATTAGCTGAGCGCAAAACATACCATGGTCACAAGATGGACTTCTCAAGAGAAAGCGATGTCCTTGCCATGGTTCGCTATGTCGCTGAGACCGCAAATTACGCAATCAACAGATCGATAGATTATTTCCCAGAGGACCATTATTCACAGGCTGCTGCTTACCAAGAGATTCGTGACAAGAGTCAGGCAGACTTTATTAAAGTCACTAAGAACTACGGTGGCACACTGGAGAATTGGGGTTATGCCTTCAACCCTGAACTTGAATCATATTTGATTGGTGAGTTTAAACAGAGCTGGAATATCAAAGGTGATCCACACAAACCATATTTTGAAGCCATCAAAAAAGAACTTGCGCTTAAAGAACTCAAATTATTTTTCCGTCTCATTGAAGTCAAGGAAATGTATCCACGTTACGATCATCCAATCTCAAATTTCCTCAGTCTCAAGACTCCCAAAAAATTCTTGGTTTTCTTTACTGATGAGCCGAACTGGGGACTTGGCGGTTATACCATGGATACTAGGATCTATATCAATATGGGTCGTTTGCAGAAGATCACTCATCTCTTCAACGCTAATTTAGAAGAAACGGTACAAATGGTTATCAGCAATGAGATCGCTCATGCCATGATCAACCATGTCTTTGGTGACGATAGGATTAATGACAGTAATAGACCTGATAGAAATATTTTCCGTGCCAAAAAACTCAATGGCTATACTATCCATGACAATAGAGAAGCAGTTGAATTTATTTCTGACGCTATCTCAATGGCAGTCAATCCTAAGTTCATCATCCTGCCACTAGCTTCAGGTGAAGATGGCTATCGTCTCTCACGTCGCTTTGCTCGCGAGGAGTTGACTAAGTATTGTCTGTCGCATGATATTCCGCCTCCTCAATACAGCAAGCTTGATAATGAATTAAAGTTGCGTGCTTACCTGGAGCCAAAGCTTAATGCCAAGGGACTTAGTTACAAAGATTTTCAAAAACATTTTCAGTCGCAATATACTTTGATGGCTGATAATATATTTGCGGAGTTTGGATTTACCTTACAACCAGTTATTTAATGAGAGCACATCGACCACCAACTGCTGGGACAAGTATTGCCCCTAGCCAAGCTGCCAAGAAGAAGGCAGCGAAGCCCAACAAGAAAAAAGCTGCCTCTCGGCGCAAGAAGGCTGCTAGTTTGGCAGCAAAGCCTAGGGCTAGAAAGAAAGCGCCTGCCAAAAAGAAAGCTGTGCGACAAGAGACCTTGGCTCCTCTAACTATAGACCAACTTCCTCTGTGGGCTCCATTGACAGGTAGTTTAGCTGAGGAAGAAGCGAGCACGCCTGAGCCAGTTGCAGAAACTACTGAGTCTGTAGCAATAGAAGAACTTGAAGCAAAAATTGGTGATGAAGTTGTCAAAGATCTTAGCTTGCAAGAAGCTCTGAATCAAATAATGGCTTTCAAACCAAGGGCAAAAACTTTCTTGGTTTTAACTGAAGCTGAGATGAAGAGGGAATTGCCTCAGGGGGTAAGTTTTGATGATCCTTTGATTTCAACAGTGACTGCTCTTAAGCAATCTCTAAGACATGATTTTCCTCCTATCATGAATAGCTTCTATCGTAGTCAGAGAGGGATAAAGCCTTGGCAAAGCTTATTTCCTGTCAAACAGCAAATTAGGATTAACACAGAATACCAGAAGCAAGTGCCGATAGCTCCAAAAGCTACCAAGTTTAATATTCACCTCTTTAAAGATAGTCAACAAATTGTGATGGAAGTTAAACCTCCAGAGATTAAGACTTAAGTGCTTCATCAAACTGAAGCACTGTACCCTTGGCTTTGTGCTCTTCAGCCTTCTCCTTGTCACCAATTTTCATATAGAAGATTGAAAGATTCATCTGTGCCATTTGGTTCTCTGGATTCATCAATTCAAGCTGATGCATTACTGCAATTGCTTCTTGAAACTTTTCTTGCTTAGCGAGTAAGACTCCAAGTGACTCCATGGCATCTTCATTACGTGGATTATCCTTAAGCGCCTTGCGTAATAGTTCTAGAGCAGGGTCCAGCTCACTTGGGGACTGAGACTTAGCGAAAATAT
>JAPPOW010000029.1 GCA_028817775.1 Candidatus Melainabacteria bacterium
CACTCGATGATACTTGAGCCAGAAGTTGCACTAGAGTATTGTGGGTAGAGTGGGACCAGTAGAATGGCTTGAACCTAATACCGAGGATATGATCCATCAGCTTGGAGATAATGGTTGCAAGAAACTAGTCATAGTACCTATCAGTTTTGTCGGTGATCATATTGAAACCCTACATGAACTAGGGATTGAATATAAAGAAGTGGCTGCCCAAAGTGGTATCATTGACTACCGAATTACTCGCCTGCCTAAAGCTAATCCTTTGTTGATAGAAGCGCTAGCAGCTCAAGTCCAAAATGAAAGCACTTGCCTACAACCCAAATCTCTCAGAAAGCTCGTTTCTTGAATTAATCGAAGTCGAGAAACCTCAGCTCACTGAGAATAATGCCATTGTAAAAGTAACTGGTGTTGGCGTCTGCGGTTCTGATTTGCTCAAACTTGATCGCGCCCTGGTCAAAGCTGGTACTATTCTTGGTCATGAGATGGTTGGCGTGATCGACCAAATCTCTCCAGAGATGTCTAAGCAGTATGGTTTCAAAGCAGGCGATAGAATTTTAAGTTCTCACCATGTGCCATGTCTTGAGTGTGATTACTGCAAGCGCGGCAAAGAAAGTCTCTGCACTCAATTTAAGTCTACTAATTTTAAGCCTGGTGCTTTTTGTGAGTATTTAGAACTGAGTGAAGCTCACCTCAAAGCTACAGTGCAAAAGGTCCCAGATCATCTTAGTGATGAAGTGGCAAGTTTTACTGAGCCAATTGCTTGTTGTCTCAAAGCAGTGAGGGGAACCGTCATTGCGAGGAGTGAAACGACGAAGCAACCCAGTCAAAAAATTCTGGTGATTGGCTTAGGTTCTATTGGACTCATCATGGGACAAACAGCAAAACATTTCTCCCCGGAATCCCATTTAACCGGCTTAGACCTCAATGAAACTAGATTTGAACCAGCTCAAAATTTAGGCTTTGACGAGCTCAAATCCTCATTACAAAGCGAAGCTTACGATCTCATCTTCCTTTGTGCTGGTGCTGATGCTACTGTTGAGCTAGCTACTAAACATGCCCGCAATGGTGCAACTATAGTAGTCTTCTCCTCTACTCCTGGAGAAACCCAATTCATGAATAATGATATTTACTATAAAGAACTAAGAGTGATGGCAAGTTACTCACCAAATCTTGAGGATCTTAGAGAAGCACTTGAATTGCTTTCTGAGCATAAAGTTAAAGTTGATCAACTAATAACTCACCGAGCCAAATTGGATAAACTTGGTCAAACGATAAATTTGTGCCGTAAAGAAGCTGGTATCAAGAGCTACTTTGCTCCAAATATCGGGTAAAATCAAGTTTGTGGACTATAATTTCGACAAATACGAAAAACGTCTCATCGATCATCTCAAAAGCCTTGAGCTCGGTTCTGGCTGTAAAATCTTACTATTTGGATCAAGAGCAAGAAGAGATCACCACAAAAGTTCAGACCTAGACATAGCATTAGAAAATATCCCACCAGGCACAAGGCTATCAGACCTTAAAGAAGAACTAGATAGTCTCAATATTCCTTACCATATCGATCTAGTAGACCTGAATACTGTTGACCAAAAGTTCTATAATAAATGCATGGCAGAAGCCTTAAACATACAAGATGTCTAAACTCAAAGAAAAATACGAGAATACCAGCAAAGCATTAACTGCTTTGAAAAAAATGCTCAAGCGAGATCATAAGGATGAAGCTGTACGCGATTCAATAATCAAACGTTTTGAATTTACAGTTGAGATGTCCTGGAAACTATACAAAGTGTTTTTTGAAGTGACCTCACATAAAATCAATTCACCCAAAGATATTTTTCGTGAAATGTTAGAGTATCAAATTCTCAACACTGAAGAAGTAGAGCAAGCTCTTGATATGATTGATGCACGTAACACTAGCTCACACGAATATAACGAAGACAAAGCTGCAAGCCTAGCGGAAGAAATACCTCAGTACATACCACTCTTAGAAAAAATGCTTAATTATAAAGGTCTTCAAGAAAGTTTATAACTGCTTGCTATAATCTAGCTCCATGGCAGAACTAACAAAACAAAAACACCCCTTCTTGATGATTCCTGGACCTACTCCAGTGCCACAAGATGTACTAGCAGCATTAGCTGAGCACCCACTTGGTCACCGCTCCCCAGAGTTCTCCAAAATTTTTATGTCGGCTACTGAAAAATTACAGTGGTTAGGACAGACAAAAAATGATGTCTTTATTTACACTGCTTCTGGCACCGGCGCGATGGAAGGCGCGATCGCCAACACTATCAATGCTGGTGATAAAGTTCTTTGCTTGGTGATTGGAGTTTTTGGGCAACGTTTTGCTGATATTGCAAAAATTTATGGTGCAGACGTGACGATGCTCTCAGCAGAACCTGGTCAGTGCATCAGCCCAGAACAATTAAAAGAAGCACTAAGCAAAGATAAATTTAAAGCAGTCACTTTAACTCACTCAGAGACCAGTACTGGCACTGCCAACGATCTCAAGGCACTGATGCCGCTTATTAAAGAAGCCGGCGCGCTCAGTATCGTCGATGTAGTCACTTCACTAGGCTGCATGGATGTGCGCATGGATGACTGGGGCATCGATGTCATGCTCTCTGGCTCACAAAAGGGTTTCATGATTCCTCCAGGCTTAAGTTTTATTTATGTCTCTGATGCAGCTTATAAGGCCAAAGCTCAGTGTAAGAGCCCAAGCTACTACTTCTGCTGGACTCAAAGCAAGAAAGCTCTTGGGCAGAACACCACTCCTTATACTCCAAATGTCTCTCACATTGTAGCTCTTGAACTAGCTTTGCAAATGATGGTTGAAGAAGGTCTCGAAAATATTTTGGAGCGCCATAGTCGCTTGCGTGACAAGTTGCGTGATGGCTTGCGTGAGCTTGGCTTAAGCCTACTCACTGATGATAGTTCTGCTTCAGCTGCTATCACTGCGATCTACCCGCCAGAAGGAATTGCAGTGCCTGATATCCGCAAAGCCTTCCAGCAAGATCATAATATAGTAGTTGCCAATGGACAGAAAACTCTTAAGGACAAGATCTTCCGTATGGGACATTTGGGATTTGTGACTGATGAGAATATTGAGATGGGACTCAATGCACTTAAAGATGTGCTGGCAAAACTGAGCTAATCCGTAAATCACCTATTGCCATTCAACTAGTTCTTGTTAGACAATGGTATTAATGAAGCTTCCAGGCAAATCATTATTAACTACAGCAGCACTTAGTTTGGCCGCCTTGCCACTTGTGCCAGAGACAGAAGCCGCTGAGCCACAAAACTGCATGGCTTGCCACAGACAAGCTGATCTAGAATCAGTAGACTATCGTCTTGAAGATTCAAGAGCTTTGGCTGAAGGGCTAGCCCAAAAGCCAGCGAACAAAAGACAAACTCAAATACCAGATCAAGGACTCTTTGGTGGAAGCTATGCCGGTCAAGGAATAAGAACAGTACCAGCACTTACTCCAGACGGTTTTCCTCAATCTAGATCTGCAACAAGGTCAGCTACAAGAGGTCAGTGGACCAGAGACGAATATGGCAGACCCATTGATCAATACGGCAGAAGAGTTATCAACTACAACAATTTTTATCAAAACGACGGTAGAAGAAGATACTTCAGACCTGGTTTTTATGGCTACCCTTGGTAATTCTAAACTTTAAGCTCCTGCAAAATCCCAGCTGCACCCTGAGCTAATAATTTCTCAGCTAATTCTTGACCAAGCTTTTCGGCATCTTCTAAATTGCCAGTGATTTGATCTTGATAGATTTTGCTGCCATCTAGGCTTGAGACTAGACCGGTATACAGGAGATCCTTACGCCCTTCGGGCTCAGGATGACAAGAGATACCAATAGGCACTTGGCAACCGCCCTCTAGTTTACGCAAGAATGCCCGCTCACCTGCAAGCACCAACTCATCTTCTCTAGAATTAATTGCCTGACGAATTAAATCCCGCAACTCTTCTCTAGTTGATTTAATCTCCACCCCAAGCGCTCCTTGACCCACAGCTGGCAAAATCTCATTTGGATCTAGGTACTCACCAATTTGATCTTGCATATCAAGCCTATGTAAACCTGCTGCTGCCAAGACTATGCCATCAAGTTTATTAGCTGGATCATTCAATTTTTTGAAACGAGTTTGCAAATTACCACGGATATCAACAAATTCAATCTGCGGGTATTTGTTTTTGAGCTGAGCAATACGGCGCAAACTTGAAGTGCCAATGACTTTAGCCTGCTCTAGAGATTTGACACCACTATAGTCTGAGAAACAAACTACATCACGGACATCCTCCCGGCAACTAGTTGCAGCTAACTCTAAACCAGCTGGCAACTGGGTTGGCAGATCTTTCATTGAGTGGACAGCAAGATCAATTGTTTCAGCTAATAACTCATTCTCAAGTTCTTTAGTGAACAAAGCCTTCCCTCCTATTTTAGACAAAGCCTGATCAAGAATTTTATCACCTTGAGTTTTGATTTCTTTAATCTCAATTTCAAGTTCTGGATAAGTTTCAAGCAAACGATCCCGCACCCAATAAGTTTGGATCAATGCTAATTTACTATCACGGCTGCCTATTATTAATTTCTGGATTGCCACGTCGCGTTGCTCCTCGCAATGACCAATTACTATTGCACCAAAGTACCAACTTCAAGTCCAGTAACAATATCTCTTACTGCACCTGGTCTTGCAAAATCAAAAACTGCAATCGGTAAACTCTTATCACGGCAAAGTGCAATTGCAGCAGTATCCATCACCTTAAGATCACGAGTAATCAAATCCTGATGACTCAAACTGCCGATCTTTTGAGCTTTGGGATTAGTCTTAGGATCAGAGTCATAGACTCCATCAACACCGTTCTTAGCTGTGAGCAATAGATCACAATCCATCTCAGAAGCTCTGAGTGCTGCCGCTGTATCAGTAGTAAAGAACGGATTACCAGTACCACCACCAAAAATAACTACTCTACCTTTAGAGAGGTGACGCTGCGCCCGGCGGCGAATATATGGTTCAGCAATAGAGTTCATAGTAATTGCAGTCTGCACTCGAGTTGCCACCCCACGCTTCTCTAGTACTCCTTGTAAAACCAGTGCATTCATAATTGTTGCAAGCATTCCGACATAGTCAGCAGCCGCTCTATCCATACCAAGCTCAGTAGATTTTTGCAGCCCGCGGAAAATATTACCTCCACCAACAACTACACAAACTTGCACCCCAAGATTGCTCGCCATTTCGATTTCTTCAGCAATTCGATCAACAATATCGGTTGCAATCCCTAACGAACCCTCTCCGCAGAGAGCCTCGCCACTTAACTTGAGTAGTATGCGTTTATATTTAACTTCCATTGTGCGGGTTTAATTATAACAGGCTAAGCTTCTCAAGCTTATGCTCGCTTTACTCGCTGCTTATGTGGCTACGCCACTGCAAATGCTTTGCTGCTGCAGCGGACGAAGTCCATACGCAGGCACGAAGTGCCATATGCAGGAGCTACCAAGCTCCATATGCATTAATTACAAATTTAGACTTGACTCAAGTAACCCTCAAGCTTCTCAAACTTAGTAGGCTCACGCAATTTTTTCATTGCTTTGAACTCGATCTGGCGTACACGCTCACGAGTAATATTAAAAATTCTACCTACTTGCTCGAGAGTGCGCGCTTGACCATCCTCGAGCCCATAACGAAGCTTAAGTACTTCAGCTTCACGAGGCAAAAGATCAACCAATAATTCTTTGATATGCGCCTTGAGCATACGCTCAGTACTAGAAGTATCCGGGCGGCAACCATTATCATCAGCAATAAAGTCAGATAAGGTGCTATCTTCCTCCTTACCAAGTGGAGTCTCTAAAGATACTGGAGTCTTGTTAGCATTCATGATCTCCTTAAGCTTTTTCTGAGTCACACCCAGTGCCCAAGCAAGCTCAGTATCGGTCGGTTTACGACCAAGCTCTAAAGAAAGTTGGCGAGTCACACGCTTGTAACGATTGATAGTTTCAACCATATGCACCGGCACACGAATAGTACGCGACTTATCGGCCAGTGATCTAGTAATACCCTGTCTGATCCACCAAGTTGCATAAGTAGAGAATTTGTAACCCTTTTCGTGGTCAAATTTCTCAGCAGCACGAATCAAACCAAGATTACCTTCTTGAATCAAATCTAGGAAAGAAAGTCCACGATTGAGATACTTCTTAGCGATACTAACGACCAATCTAAGGTTAGCCTGTACTAATTTGCGCTTAGCTTCATCACCACCGGTGCCACCTTTTTCGATTTCGCGGGCTAATTGGATTTCCTGTTGGGCAGTAAGCAGCGGAATACGTCCAATTTCTTTCAAATAAAGTTTGATTGAATCTTCTGCGCCATCTGATTTAACGCTGTAAACCTTCTCATTTTCCTGCTCTTCTTTGTCAGTCTCTACTTGCTGACTTTTTTTAATCAGCTCTTCTTCAATAATCAAAGTACCCTCAGCCATTGCTCAGCACCCGTCCTTTTGTGTTCTTCAGTTGTATTAATTGCGACCCAATGTTTTACCTAACTCTGTAAAACTTCAACTCTAAAACTATAAAAGATTGGGATGCAATAAATCTCTTAATTTTTTTTAAGCTAGACCGCGGCCCTAAGCTCGTAGACTATATCAGAGACGTATCTCTTTGCAAACTTGTTCCCAGATTGAGTTTGAAATGATGAAACATTTTTTGTATGAAATTTTGCTTGAAGTCAATTGTTAAACTATGAATCAGAATTAATTTAGTTCATTGTGGCGTATGGTCACTCCGTTCCCTGCATATGGCACTT
>JAPPOW010000208.1 GCA_028817775.1 Candidatus Melainabacteria bacterium
TAATCCTCGTGGACGTCAGGTGCTTAGTATCAACCACTTGTCTAAAAGTTTTGCTGATAATAATTTGTTTGAAGAGATTTCATTGGATTTGGAGTGGACTAAAGATGAGCCGCAGCGAGTATTTATTTTAGGAGCTAATGGTTGTGGCAAGACTACTTTATTTAAAATATTGATGGGCTTAGAAAAGCCAGATAGTGGTGACTATAATTTTGATGCTAGAGTCAAACTTGGCTATTACGCTCAGCATCAATTACAAATTCTTGATCCAGAGAAAACTGTGCTCAAGACTCTTGAAGAAGCGATGCCGCCGACTCCAGAGAAGGAGATCCGTGGGATACTAGGACGCTTTTTGTTTTCTAAGGATGAAGTATTTAAGAAAGTAGCACTGACTAGTGGCGGTGAGAAAGCTAGATTAGCAATGGCAATTCTGATGGTTAGTGGTCCTAATACTTTACTATTGGATGAACCGACTAATCATTTAGATACTCCTTCTCAAGAAGCTGTTGAAGATGCTCTCAAGGCTTACCAGGGTACTGTGATTACTATTTCCCACGATAGGTATTTTATAAATAATCATGCTACTCAAATTTGGGACTTCGATCGTGGTCGCTTGATTGTCTTCAAAGGTAGTTATGAAGATTACTTGTCGAAGCGTCCTCGTTTGTTGGCTGAATCTCGTGCTAATTTGCCAGAACAAGAGCAGGTTCCTCAAAAAGTCAAAGCTGGCACTCAAGCAAGAGTTCTCAAGAAAGAAATAAATGGTCTTGAGAAATCTATTGAGAAATTGACTTTACGCAAGTTACAAATTGAGCAAGAGATGCAAGAACCAGGCTTGGCTAGTGATTATCAAGAGCTTGAGAAATTAAGCCAAGAATTAGAGCAAATAAATACTGAGCTTGCCTTGAAAGAAGCTCAGTGGCTTGAGAATGTTAATATTTAAACCGTGAATAAACTTAGCAAGTTCTTCTTAGTTTTAGTTGTTTTGCTCTTGCTTTCTGCAGGCCTGCTCTACTATGTCTTTAATGCCAAGATTAAAGATCAGATTGTCCCGCAGACCAAAGCTTTTATCCAAGAACAAACTAAGCTTAAAGTTGATTTCAATGAATTTAGAATGAGCTTTAGTCAACTACTTAAACTGAAGCCAAGTATTAAAGTGACAGACTTGACTGTCGAAGACGCTCTTAAGGTGCGTTTGATTTTGGTGCAATTTAATTTGCTTGAACTTTTGCAGCGCAAAATTACAATTGATCAAGTTTTGATTGATGGTGCTGATATTTCCCTGGTTGAGAATGCAAGTCGTGAAGTCCATCTCAAGGGGCTCAAGCCAGTAGCTGCTGGTAAGACTGAAGCCAGTGATGCCCCAGCTTTGAGTTTCTTAGAGACCTTGCAGCTTAAAAAACTAAGCGTGAAAAATTCGCGGCTTGGTTTTCAACCGCATGGCATGCCTAATGCAGTTGAGTTTAAGCCTGTTGATTTGGAATTGAATGATTTGGCTGTTTCTAAGGACAAAAATATCAAAGCTAAATTTAAGCTGAGTGCTCAAATGCTAGATTCAAGCCGTACTGGTATCAAAGCTAGTGGTGAGCTAGGTCCTATCGATTTTAGCTTTGCTTCAATCCCAATTCAAGGCTTACAAAGCTTTGATTTTTATTTAAGTGATATTCCAGATGCTAAGAAAGTTTTGGGCGAGCTGGTTCGATTGAAAAAACAAACGCTAATTCATCAAGAGTCGGAATTTAGCGGTGATTTGATGAAAAAAATCAAGGGTGAGGGGCAGCTCAAGATTGACAAGCTTGCAATTGGTAAGAGTGAGAAGCATAAGCTTGATGTCATTGCTGATCTGCCGCATAGCTACACTTTACGTCTGCTCAAGCAACCAGTTTTGAAACTAGAAAGTCTTAATTCAAGTCTTGAGCTCAAGAGTCAAGATCAGGCTAGTGGTAAGTTGAGTTTTGACACTTATATTATGCAAGATCTTGATACTGGTTTGCTGCAGGGCTCTTCGCATGGTTCTTTGTCTGGACTTGAATTGCATGAGACCCTTAACTCTCTTACTGATTTTAAAGATCTTATTGCTGGTAAGTTTGCAATCAATGATTATCATCTTAGTTTCAAGGGTCGTGACGCTAAACAATTAGCAAACTCACTAAAAGCTCGAGGCAATATAGTAGTTGGTGATGGCAGTCTTTATATACTCAAGAGTTTGACTAAGTACAAAGATATTGCTGCTTCTTTACTTGGAGCTAGTAAGGGCGGACAGGTCTTAGATAAAATTGGTGGTGAGTTTGTCTCACTTTCAACTGATTTTAATTTGCGTCATGGTGATTTGTTTACTAAGCCAGTCGAGCTTAAAACCAAGGCTCTGACTATAACTGGTGATGGGGTGATTGAACAAGGACGTAATTTAAAGTATCAGCTCGCTCTTAATGTACCTGGAATCAGATCAGTACCACTCAAGCTTAGAGGTACTATTGAGATACCTAAAGTTATTCCGGATGTAGCTAAGCTTGGAAAAGAACAGGGCGAGCGTTTGATCAATGGTGCTCTAAAAATGGGTTTGGATGCATTAATTAAACATGCAAAATGATTTTTTTAGCTTCACAAGTTTGTAGAGGTGGCTGTGGGGTCCAAGAACAAGGCTTGCGAAGCCCCGATGAACGGAGTTTACTGGGCGTAAATGAAGTGAAGAGGGGCGAGCATAACGCAGTTATTGGGCGTCACAGCCACCTCTACAAACTTGTGTAGCCTTCGGCTACCATCAATACCTTCAGCTTTTTAACTGCTTCACGAATCATATGTGAGATCCGCGAAGGAGTAACTGAAAGTTTTTCAGCAACTTCATTACCAGACATGTTCTTATAGAAGCGCATTTCAATTACTGAGCGTAGATTGTCGGGAAGTTTTTTGATAACTTTAAGTAGAGCCTGTTTCATTTCAATTAGCGCAAGTCTATCTAAATTTTCTTCAGCATTCGGATCAGCTGGAGCAAATCCTTGATCTTCTGCCATTGAGTCAACGGACATGATTACCTCAAAGACTGCTTTACGAGCGTCATCTGCGGTTTTGATTTCAGTGGTTTCAGTTGGGTCTTTTGCTTTAGCCTTAGCTTCTTCACTTGTTTGATCAACCGGTACTACTTTTTTGACTCCATACCAAGATTGACGAGAGCGTACTTCATCTTTCATTGCCCACTTAACTGATTGAGCAATATAGCTTGAGTTGTATTCGGTGCCTGGATTAAGCTTGGCAGTTTCAATCAGTTTATTGACTGCAATTAGACCAGTGTTGGTAAGCTCTTCATAGCTAATAATTTGTTTGGACTTGGTGCCCATCTCCTTACGACCTATCATTTCTACAATAGGTAGGTATTCGTTCACTGCCTTAGGTTTTTTGGCGGTATTGGAATCTATTTTGAGGGATTTGATTTTGTCTTCTTGTGAAGGCATAGCAAGTTTATCTAAACTAGCTGAGCTAGTTCATATATGATATACCACAATTTACGCTTCAGATGCCGAATGACCCCTTGACTTGGGCTTGCGCAATTCTGCAAATCGATTTTAGGGCTAATTTCTATTGTGCTTACTAGGCTTACAGATAAATTCCCAGAGGTTTTTTGACCCCTTTCACTTTCAAAGCTAGAGTGCTAGAACTATTGCAGTGAAGCTTCCAAGGCTATTGTTAGGATTTTTGCCCCAGTTCAATCAGGAGCAAAAATCTTATATTGGCAATATACTTGGTATTGGAGGCGGTGCTGTGTTGTTTACTTGGTGGCAAATGTTGGTGCCATTGACTAGTGATATGCCTGAATATGGATTTTTCAGTCAAGCTGCTATAATCGCTATTGCAGGGGTAATGATTTTTATCGCTATCGTATTAAGGGGAAGGAAAGTAAAATGACTGTTGAATTAGAGTTCACCGATATATTACAGATCTTGATAGTCTTGACTTTTCTTTTGACTTTACCAATCACTGTTGGTTGGGGTAATCAATTTTTTGACTGGCTTGAAAACTACATTATAGAGAATGTTGAACCAGAGTCTGAAGAATAATTAACAACACAATAGACTTTGGCAACAAGTCTAATTTAGATAAGTGGATGAGGTGAGCTAATGGATGCTTACGTAGAGGAGCATTGTGTCTATTTTTCAATAGGCAATAAAACTTCTTATGCAAGATATCAAGCCTTGGGAGAGGAGGAGCAAAAAATGCAAGAGATTAAGACAGCAACTTACCAGGGCTCGCCGCCTTACAAGGTACTGGCAAGACCAATGCCTACTTTATTGAAGCAGTATCATGCTGCTGAGCATAAGGTCTACAACAGTTTTATGCAGAAGATTAAGCCCTTGCCTCAACAAGCAGGTTTAAGTGAGCTAGCGCAAGAGTTGCCTAGCCTAGATGAAGCCAGATCTGCAAGTTCATTTTCTTTATTCTGCGGTACTACAATTTTTATTAGCTCAACAATTTTATTACTGGGTGCTGCGGTTCCATATTTTTTCAAGTTGAGCACTAATCCATATTTTATGTTTGCCTGGCTAGCTTTTATTGTCATTGTGACGATGCTCGCTAGTTACTATATTCAAAAAAATTTCTATCTGGCGCAAGCCGATGATAAACATTTGTTGTTAGCAATTGAAGCATTGAAGGAGGTACTTAAAGATGAACGAAATGATAGCTAATTGTATTGGTGTGGGGGGATTCATAATCTACGCTGCGGTTTTAACTGCTACCGTAACTATGCCTATATGGGCTTATAGATTGATTGAAGAAAAAATTCTTGGTAAGCATAAAGCTTTGCATGTCGCAGGTGGTGGTAAAGGTATGGGGGCTGCAAGTATTGTTGCTTCAATCGGTACTACTACTGCTGGTGTATTTTTGATCCAGGTTTTGCCGCTTGTCTTCAGCATGATCAATGATGTTGGCGGTCAATTTGCTGTGGATACCGTTTATGGAGAGCATTTGACCGGTGGAGCGCTTGGTGAGTATGTTAATGGGTTTTATGGTTTGACAGCTGAGCTTGGCGGCATGATGCAAACTGCAGCACCGATGGCAGCTGTGGGTTTGGGTGGGTACAACTTACTCAATAATTTGTCTCGTGGTTTACCAGCTATTGTCAAAAAATAATGGTTCGCACTTACAAGAATTTTAAGAAGGAGGGAGAGCTATTCTTAGGGCTTGGTCTTTGGACTTGGCTGCAACTAGCACTCCCTACTGCTTTGTTAATTAGTTTTGCTTTTAGTCTTAAGCTTAGTCTCAATAGTCCGCTACTGCTTTTGATGGCAGTAGCTTGGATGATAGTAGTGGCACTCATTATCAAGGCTTCTTTGGATGATGAGGTGCCAGGATTTTATTCTTCCTTCTTGACTCATCCATTTGCTAATCATATTTTTAAACTCAAGCCAAATGATGATGGTTTTGCCTCTCTGTGTGAAATGCAAAATATTCATTCAATAGAGACGGATCATTTTTTGACTAAGGAAGCGGACTTGGTGGCAGTGATCAAGCTCAAGAATGGCATCTCTTGGAATAAGCTGAGTCCTGAGGATAAGGATTTGGTACTTGATGACTGGGCTGCTTATTTGGGGCAGGTGCAATCGATTGATGCTTTGGGCTCCTATTTGGTCAATGCTAGTGGGCTAGAAGACAGTGTCCAGGCCTTCGTTTGGCTTAAGCCTTATTCTTTGCCAAATAGCTCCGATAAGCGCAACGGCGAACAGAATCTAGAGGCTGCAATCAGAGAAAACCAAGGCTGGATGCAGCAAAAATTTGCCGGCAAAAAATTTATAGCTAGTCCTGAGTTCTATCTAGTGCTTCGTCACAAAAACCAGAAGAACAAGAATAAGTTTTTGGCTAAGATCTTGAGTAATTTGTTCCCGGAGTCCTGGCTTAAATTTTTTCTTGAACTAGATTTTTCTGAACTAGAGAATGAGCACAAATTATTAGAACAAAAAGTTAGTACTTGCACTAGTATGCTAGCTCGTCAGGGTTTGGATTGTGAGCAACTCACCGGACAGGGTCTGGAGAGCTTCTTTGAGTATTGGCTTTATAGACAAGATTCTCAACAAGAAGATATTTTGGAGGATCATGCCAAATATCTAAGATTCAAGGGGCGTTATCACAAAACTTATAGGCTTACTGTACCACCTGCTAGTGGTGAGATAAATTTTTGGCTTTTGAACTACTTTAATTTGATCAAAACTGAGTCCTATGTCTCAATCCATCTGCAGCCGCGTAATGCTCTTAGTGACAGGCGTAAAGCAGAGGGTAAGACTGAAATTATGGCGCAACTCAAATCGCGTACTAAGGTGAGTACTGCTAGTATCATCCAAGAAAATCAAGAGCTTGCCAAAGATTTGATAGATAAACCTTTTAGTTTTGATTTGGTCATCTATATTGGAGTGATTACTGATTCAGTTGAAGAATTACAGGAGCTTGATGCTTTGCTGCGTAAGCCAATTAAACAAAGTAAGCTTGACCCCTTAGACAGGCAACAAGTATCTAATTGGTTATATTCCTTGCCCTTCGCTTATAACCAATTGAGTCATGGTGAAAAATTATTCGCGAATTTGGATTTTGCAAGATCTTGCTTTCCATTTGTAGATTTTGATTTGGGAACTAGCTCTGGTCCTTTGATGGGTAGCTCACTTTATAATTCGATGCCTGTCTTCCTTGATGAGTATGATCGCAGTTACTGTAATAATAGAGCGATTAATTTTATTGGTGACTCTGGTTCGGGTAAGACTGTTGCTGCCAAGCTAGCTATTAAGCGTCGGCTGGACAAGCCCAGCAATAAATTCTATATAGTCG
>JAPPOW010000036.1 GCA_028817775.1 Candidatus Melainabacteria bacterium
GAAATGTCCAATGTCCATATACGACCCTAATTTATTGTCAAAAACTAAATTAGCCGCCCTTTGTAAGGTTAAGAACAAGTTATGTTCGGGAGGTGGCTATGAGTTTAACAAATATACTATCTGGTTTATTACCTGCCTATGATCAAGAGCTTAAGGAAGAAGAAGCCAAAGCAGCTAAAGAACACCGCAAAGCGATGACGATTCTTGAGCTGGCACTGACCTCTAGTGCTGCTAGCTTTAATCCGAATACTGATAATCTGAGCCCAGAACTCAAGAAATTAGTGGAGAAGATTAAAGTTGAAATGGCTGAGTCAGAAAAAAATACTCTTGATCCTAGTACTTTAAGACAATTGATTTCTGCCAATATTGATTCACCAAGTCTAAGATTTTTATACAACTGGATTTTGGATAGAGTTGAAGAGAAGCATTATCAACTTGCCAATAAGGGTATTAAAGTTGATGCCGGTGATTCATTTGCACAGCTTGAGGATGCAGAAAATAACCATCGCTCTGTTTTTGTTAAGGCAATTGACGTGATTGATATGAATCCAGTAAAGGATGTGGAAGAGATACTTACGATACTGGCATAGAGGCCCTGAGGCATTTGCTTAGGATGACAACTAGTCAATTTGTGCACGCTGTAATTTATTAGAGTAGTCTATTGCAATAGTTTTGTATTGAGTATAGGTCTCAAAGGCTGCAATGCCAGATTCGCGTGAGCCATTACCAGTATGTTTCCAGCCACCAAACATACTAGCACCACCACATTCAGCACCAATAGTTGGAGCGTTGAGGTAAACCAAACCTGATTCAAAGCTATGAACTGCTTTCATGCCTAGGTTTACATCCTTGGTATAGATTGAGTTTGACAGACCATACTCTACATCATTGGCTATATACAAAGCTTGATCTAATAAGCTTTCTGGATCTTGTTGAGGGTCAAGCTCGATTACTGCAAGTACTGGTCCAAATACTTCTTGTTTAGTGATTTTGATACCGTCTTTGCATTTGAGAATAGTTGGTGCGTAGTAATAACCTTTGTCTGAGCCATCATCAAGTACCTTGCCGCCACAAACCAACTCAGCTCCTTCTGCAATTGCTTCTTGGACCATAGCGTCTATCTTTTCTAATTGTTTTTTGGAAATAATTGGTGCATAGTTTGCCGCTGCCTGTTTAGCAGCTTCATCATAGAATCTAGCTGCTTCAGTTTTGAGTCTAGTTACAACTTCATCGGAGACAGTTTTGTCAATAATTAATCTGCTGGTGCTAGTGCATCGTTGTCCACCAGTGCCATAGGCGCCCCAAAGCACCCCGTCAACTACCAGGTCTAAATTAGCATCAGCAAGAACAATAGTTGAATTCTTGCCACCAAGTTCAAGCGCGCACTTCTTAAAACCTTCAGCAGCAATAGTTGCTACATGCCTGCCAACAGGCACAGAACCTGTGACACTTACAATTTTAGTATGATTAGAGCGAACTAAGTATTCACCAACTTCGCCAGCGCCTGTAGCTACTTGAGCAACACCATCAGGTAAACCAGCTTCATTAAGAATATCAACAAAGAGTTGACCAGAAAGTGGGGCAAGTTCAGAAGGTTTGAGTATAAATGTGTTGCCAGCAATTAGTGCTGGAGCTGCTTTCCAGCTTGGTACTGCAGCCGGGAAATTCCAGGCAGTTATAAATACAGCAGGTCCAATCGGCTGACGGATAGTCATAATAGCTTTGTTTGCCATTTCGGATTGACCAGTAAGTCCATAGATTGCTCTTGCCTGACCATTGAAGAAATCAAAGACATCGATTATTTCTTGAATTTCACCACGAGCTTCTTCAATAGGTTTACCATTTTCTTTGTGTAGAATCTGTGCTAGTTCTTCCTTGCGTTCAGCGTAGATATCACGAGCTCGCATCAGATACTCGCCACGCTTTGGAGCAGGCATGCGTGACCAGCTCGCAAAAGCTACTGTCGATTTTTGTAGCATTAAATCAAGCTCTTCTTCACTAGAAGTTTTATGCTCAGAAACTATCTCTGAGATATTAGCTGGGTTGTAATTGACTATCTTGTCCATAACTATGCAATAGCTTCAGCAATCACGTCTAGAGCTCGTTGTAAGTTCTCCTCTGTGACAGTTAGGTCCGGAGCTAAGCGAATGATATTACCGTAAGTACCACAGCCAAGCAGTAGTACACCCTTGTCGTAAGCATGTGCTTTGACTTTGTTCACGGTTTCAGCATCTTCAAACACAAGTGCTAGCATTAAGCCAAGACCACGCACTTTAATTTTTTTATTGTGCTCATCAGCGGGCTTACGAGTATCAGCACCTGGGAATTTAGATTCAAAGAAACTAAATACTTGTTCTGATCTAGCATTAACATTATCCATGACATTATCACGCTCAATGATTTCCAGTAACTTGAGTGCTGCTCGGCAAGAGACTGGGTTACCACCAAAGGTAGAACCATGAGAGCCTGGAGGCATCTCATACATTAGTTCTTTGCGCGAACAGAAGCCACCAAGCGGCATACCGCCAGATAAACCCTTGGCCATTAATTGAATATCAGGTACTACTCCATAGTGATCAGAAGCAAACCACTTGCCAGTGCGGGCAACTCCAGACTGAACTTCATCAAAGATAAGTAAGATCTCGTGCTTATCACAAAAATCTCTCAAGAACTGTAGCCAGTTCTTAGTACCATCAAGACCAGGTGCTGGAATATAGCCACCTTCACCCTGCATCGGTTCAACTATTACTGCTGCTACAGTTTCAGGATGAACGGCTGTATCAAAATAGTTCAAGAATACCTTTTGGTAATGATCAACTAATTTGTCCCGGGCTTCTTGGCTTGAAACATTGTAGACATTAGGAAAACCAAGATGATGAATTCCTGTTAGTAGTGGATCATAGAACTTACGGTAAGCAGATTTAGAGCTAGTAAACGCAGTTGCACCCAGGCTTCTACCGTGAAAAGCGCCCTTGAAAGCAATAAAGTTATTGCGCCCAGGCTTTAGGCGTTTGGCAAACTTGATTGAACCATCAACTGCTTCAGCACCTGAGTTACAAAAAAAAGTATTGCTTAAATCACCAGGGGCTATTTGGGCAATCTTTTCGGCAAGATCAATATTGGCTGGATAGTGGACCACACAACTAGTGTGAATACAGCTTGCAGCTTGATCTGCAATTGCTTGCACTACTTCTGGGTGAGCGTGACCAACTTGATTGACAGCAATGCCACTAGTCATATCAAGGTATTTCTTACCATCTTCTCCGTATATAAATGAACCTTCAGCCTTGACCGCTACCAAATCAAAGGCACGACCAAGCGCTGGAGATAAGTATTCAGCGTCGCGTTTTAAAGTATCTGACATAATTAATTACCATTTAAGAGTATCAAAACTATCCATTTTGATATTTACCCTGTTGCGGTAGATAAGTAACAAGAGTGCTAGTGCGGCGGCAGCTTCAGCAGCTGCAATTGCCATGATAAACAGACTGTAGACCTGTCCCTTTACTGCTATTGGATCTATATAGTGAGCAAAAGCGACAAAGTTAATATTGATTGCATTGAGAATGACCTCGATACTCATTAGTACCCTGAAGGCATTATTACGAGTGATTAGACCATAGAGTCCAATTGAGAACAGCAATGCTGAGAGTACTAAGTAGTGATTAAGTCCAATTTCTGTAAATGACATTTATGCTTCTTCCTTTGTAAGTTCTTTCTTGGAGAGTATGATTACACCAACAAGTACGATTAAGAGTAAAACTGAAACTAACTCAAATGCTATAACGTACTTACCGAGCATTAACTCTCCTATAGTTTTGGTATATTGACTGATATCCGGCTGTGCCTTCATTGCACCAGTCGCATAAGAAATTACTTCCCAGTTCTGATCAGTAATAATTTTGTACATTATAGTAAAGAAGCCAGCTGAAACCAAGAGTCCAAGTATCTTACGGGTATTGATATCAATTCGATCTATCTTCTCATCATCAGCAGGCACATCACTGGCCTTCTCTTGCAAGTTGCAGAGCATAACTGAGAAAATAATTACCAGTACTATACCAACTGCATAAATAAGTACCTGTGAGACAGCAACAAAATTAGCGCTGAGCAAGAAATAAATTCCGGCAATTGCACAGAAAGATCCAATTAATAAAAAGCCAGCTCTAACTAGATTATTCAAGAAAATCATTCCTAGCGAGCAGACGACTGTAGTTGCTGCCAAAATATAGAAGGGTAAATGTGAGTACTGACTAAGTAATTCCATAAGCAAAATCATTGTAGTGCATAAGTTCTGATGCGCCAAGCTAAGATAATTCCCGGTATTCTTTGTTAATAGGGTCCTGACTTCATGCCTCAAGATGACTTGGGAAGAATATAATTAAGCTAGTTAAGGAAACTAGCCGGATGCACACGTCGATGAATCTAAAAAAGTTAGCAGAAGAAAGAATCGTTAAGGATGATAATGTCTGTGAGGGCAAAGCACGTATCAAAGGAACTAGAATTACAGTTTCAGATATTTTGCTTAGTCTTAGTGAGGGAATGAGTCAGCAAGATATCTTGCGTAGTTATAGAGGCTTGATGAATGAAGATATTGAGGCTGCCCTGGCTTATGCATTTTGTCAGTCGGATGGTATTAAGCTAAATATTGGTTCAGCTTTTGATGATGGAGAACTTGAAGAAACAAGTCCAGTCAAACTTGAACAAGACCAGGAGTTTACTCAGGCACTTGAGCAGCAAGCGGCGATCCAAGAAGATCTCACTAAAGAAAAAATTGCAGAAATTAAAGCCAATAAATCTAAGAAAACCAAGCAACCACTTTTGCAAGAAACTAAGGATCCTGCTCCGCAAACCAGACCTTATGATTTGTTAATTGATATTTCTGGTGAGCCAAAGACTAAGGTCTTTGCTAATACTGATGATTTTGAACAAGCCTTAGATATGTCATTGGACAATTATGTCTTTGAAAAGCGAGCTGATAATAAACCTTGGCTTTGCTACTCAAGCAAGAAGGGCATAGATATCGATCAAACTATGAAGCGAAACCTCCTGGTTACTTATTCACACAACGGTCTACTTAAAAAAGCAATCTTTGAAGGCTATTTAACTACTGATAGGCAGCACAAAATTTTTATACAGAGAGATGAGGAACAAACTTGTGGTCGTGTTCTTTAGCCATATACTATTAGGCTGGAAAAATATCATCAGGATCTAAGCTGTTAGTGCTTCTTCTTTCACTAGGAGCACTACTACTTAGAGCTGCAAAAGCAGTGTTACTCATATTGTGAGTTCTTTCTGGCTCAATTTCAAATAAATTATGGTATTTGTTGATGGTCCTACCACCAGCTTCAATTAGCTCTCTCAATTTCTTTCTTTCTTCTGGAGATAGCTTGTTTAAGTTTTCTAGTAAGTCTTGGTACTCACCATTCTTGATGCGCTCAATGATTTCTTCAGTACTTAGTTCTTCACCATTCTCAGCTTTGCTAGATTTCTTAATTTCTTCAACTGCTGCTTTAATAGTGTCATCGAGTTCATTTTTGGCATCTTCTAATTCTTTAATCTCATCGTCTAGTTTCCACCAGTCCTCATCCTCATTATGAAGCTTGGCTTGTTGTTTTGATTTAGCTTCAATCTTTTTCTCAAGCTCTTCTTTCTTTTCAATCAATTTCTTTAATTCGTCCAATTCTTCTTCGCCTTCTTCTGAGACTGAACTTGCTAAATTATTTCCGCTATCATAGCTATCATGAATTCCTGAACTGCCGTGAGAACCACGACTTGGTGAAGGATCGAATAAGGAACCTAATCCAGATCCACCACCAAAATATCCGAGGGGACTCGTGAATGGTGGAGGGAAAATTGAAGGATTTGCTCTTGGTGGCAAACTATATAGCGGTGCTCTACCCTCTACTCCAAATGCTCTTCCTGCTGGATGTCCATCTGTAATTGGAGTTCTAACTGATGCAAGTGCATACTGAGCAGCTGACCTGGTTGCTTGTGGTCTTGGCACTATTCTAGCGAAGCTACTACTTGGTCTGCCTGTAGTCATTAGCTCAAGCTCTCCTCAATATCATCATCAAAGCCATAACCAAAATTCAAATCTAATTTATTGGCATCTAAAAATTGACTCACTTTTTTGCTGCTTGCTATCTCCTGTCCAGTTGGTTCTGGTCTTGGTCCTTGACCAAACCTAGTTATATTTTTCGAACGTCCAGATAAATCTTGATCTCTATTGGCTGCAGCAAGCGGACCTAGTGTGCGCATCACTTTGGTCATTTGTCCTAGAGTTAGTTTTGCTTCGTCCATTATCCTACATTGCTTGGATCAACTTGTGTTGGTTCATCCACTTCTCCAGTTTCATCTGTGCTTTGCTCGGCACCTTCTTGGGTCCATGTTTGAGTGCTATTACCCCTCTGACAACTTGTACATGGTCCATTGTTGCTGGCAATTTGTGTATCACCACTGCCTTTGGAAGATCCACCACCAAAAAGTTTGCCTAGACCAGCAAATAGTTCAGTGCCTTCTTTAATTGCTCTTGGTAGTTGACTGTAGAGCTGTGATTGAAATTGATACTTGATTAGTTCTCTTTGTAATGCAAAATATGCTTCTTGACCTTGACTGTAAGCATTGCCAAAGCCTGTTTGTACTTGATTATAGAAGTTTTGTGGAATACCAAATTTGCCTTCAATACTATTATTGATTGCATTTTGTCTATTGTTAGCTACTCCAACATTAACGCTTGGTGTACTCATGAGTTCTCCTTATAGGG
>JAPPOW010000216.1 GCA_028817775.1 Candidatus Melainabacteria bacterium
TGTATCAAGTGCTTGGAACTCTTCTACTTTGTCCTGAAAAGCGTGAAGCTCTGTATGACACACAAATGTGAAATCCAATGGATAGAAGAAAAGTACTACATACTTCTTACCTTTAAAATCACTAAGACTTACTTGTTTGAATTCGCTACCGTTAACAACTGCGTCAGCTGTGAAATCTGGTGCATTACGCCCTACCAGTACTGCCATAATCTTTACCTCCTAAAGTAAATTACTAATACGGTTACTAATTATAGAGAAATTGAGCTGCTGGCGTCTATACTTGAGAATCTCTTAAAGATAGTTTCATCTATGCTACCATTCTTTGTCATACATATATGGCTGATCAGAAACAACTATTTAACAGCAATATCTCTAAGGTTGAGGCAATTAGCACGCCGCTGACCATTCGGGAGGCCTTGCCAGTAACTGATGAGATAGCCACTACAGTATATGAGGCTAGAAATCAGGTCAGAGATATCATCTGGCACCGTGACGATCGCTTGCTAGCAATTGTTGGTCCTTGTTCTATCCATGATACTGAGCAGGCTTATGATTATGCTCGCCGTTTGGTGGAGCTGCGTGAGGCGGTCAAGGACAAGATCAATATTGTGATGAGGGTTTACTTCGAGAAGCCGCGTACTGTACTTGGCTGGAAGGGTTTGATCTATGATCCACATCTGGATGATAGTTTTGATATGCTCACTGGTCTGCAAAAAGCCCGCAAGATTTTGCATGATATCAACGCCATGGGTATGCCTTGTGCTACTGAGATGCTTGACCCAATGGTGCCGCAGTATATAGCTGACTTGGTCTCATGGACTGCAATTGGTGCTCGTACTACTGAATCACAAACCCATAGACAAATGGCATCAGGTTTATCCATGCCAGTTGGTTTCAAGAATTCTACTACTGGCGATTTTACGGTGGCGATCAACGCTGCTAAAGCTTCACGCGGACAACAAAGTTTCTTGGGTATCAGCCAGGATGAAGGCAGGTCTTGTATTTTCCATACCAAGGGTAATCCTGACACTCACCTAATTTTACGTGGTGGTAACAATGGTCCCAATTATTCTGCTGAACATGTCGCAATGGCAGAAGCGGTACTGGAGAAAAACGGTATGGATAAATCAATCATGATTGATTGTAACCACGCTAACTCTGGTAAGGATCCTTATAAGCAACCTGAAATTCTTGAGGATATAGTTAAACAAAAGAAAGATGGTAATAAATCAAATATTTGTTTTATGGTTGAAAGTCATATCAATGGGGGTAATCAATCAATGCCTGAAGATTTATCAGAGCTTAAGTATGGAGTCTCAATCACTGATGCCTGCATTGATTGGTCCGGAACTGAGTCTATGTTCAAGGATGCTGCAGCTTCTTTATCTTAAGTTTTGCGTGTGAGCCGCAGATTTTAGTTTTGCCTCAACTTTTGTGAAATAATCAGAATCCTCTTGTAAAAGGAGGATATATGAAATCAAGAAGAGAATTATTGGCAGGGCTTTTAGTTGATATGGCCAAGGCTGTATTTGTTAGTATTGTTATAGGCAAGTTTCTTACACCTGATTTTGTGACATGGTTTGTTTGCATAGGTGGGATTTTTGCCTCTGCAGTTGCTACTTGGTGTGCTTATTTGGTGCATCCAGAGCATGTTGTTGATAAAGGATGGAAATTATGGAAATGATATTTGTAACAGCTTTAGGTATTTGTGCATGCATAATGATATTTTTGTATTTTGAGACAAGAAGAAATTCGAATGAAGATGCAAACTAAAACATCAATCTCCAAAATAGTCCTAGCTCAACCCCGTGGATTTTGTGCTGGGGTTAATCGTGCAATTGAAATTGTAGATATTGCACTCGAGCTTTATGGCACACCACTATATGTGCGCCATGAAATAGTCCACAACCATCATGTGGTCAATGATTTTAAATCGAGGGGAGTAATTTTTGTAGAGGTGCTTGATGAAGTGCCTGATGGAGCAAGGTTGGTTTTTTCAGCACATGGTACTAGCCCTGAAGTGCTTGAACGCGCGCGAGCACGTGGCTTGCAGTTTATTGATGCAGTCTGCCCGCTAGTAACCAAAGTTCATCTTGAAATCGCCCGTGCCCTTAAACTTGGTAAGCAGGTAGTTTATATCGGGCACAAGGGACATCAAGAAGTGCTTGGGGCTATGGGTTATGCTGAGCAAGACAGAGATATTTTACTGGTCGAGACAGTTGAAGATGTTGAGGCTTTATTGCCTGAGCTTAAAGATAGTCCACTAGTAGTAGCAACTCAAACAACTTTGTCTTTGGATGATACCGCCAAGGTGGTTGCTAAGCTCAAAGAAAGTTTTACTGATATTGAATTTCCCAAATCAGATGATATTTGTTATGCTACTCAAAACCGCCAGGATGCTGTCAAGGAGCTGGCTAAGATCGCAGACTATATTTTGATTATTGGCAGCAAGAATTCTTCTAACACTTTACGTTTGCTTGAGCTGGCGCGTAAGCTTGGCAAGCAAGCAGAATTGGTGCCTAATCCTGATGAGTTTGAATTTAACTCTCGTCATTGCGAGGACGGAGGACGAAACAATCCAGGCATAGTAGTTGGTATTAGTTCTGGCGCGTCGGCTCCTGAATTTTTGGTGGAGACACTTGTTTCAAAGCTAGGCGCCAAGCAGGTTGAGACGCTTGAGTATAAAGAAGAGCATGTGGAGTTTCCACTGCCACTTGAGTTAAAGAAGATTAATTTATAGCTCTGCGTGTAGCCCGCAGTGTTCAAAGTAAGTGCTAGATTGGCTTTTGTATAATTTACCTTGTTAGCTAGGAGGCTTGTATGAACAATAATTGGTTTGAAAAATTTTCTGGTTTTTTACTTGATTTGGCAAAGATAGTGTTTACGGCTTTGATCATAGGTAAAATTGTGAGTTCGGAAATTGATTGGTCAATGTTCTGGGGTGGTACAATACTACTAGTAATCCTGATTCTGATTAGTTCTATGGTCAGTCGTTTTACAAAGGAGACTAAATCTTAATGGAAATCCTGGTCTTATATGGTGTGGTTGTAATTATTTCGTTGGTTGTTCTGTACTTTGCATGGAGAGATGCCGTCAAAGCTAGAGAAGCTAAATCTCAGGCTGGTAACGCTTAAGCCTCTTGTCTATTGCCTTAGCGTCTGCTCCAAGCATGCTTGAGAGCAAATCCCAAAATCTTCTAGAATGATTTTTTTCTACTGTATGAGCGAGTTCATGCAATAGTACATAGTCAATTAATTCATCTGGTAATTTCATTAGATGCATACAAAGACTAATATTGTTCCCATGAGAGCAGCTACCCCAACGAGTGCGGGTATTGCGAATTGAGATGCCTTTGAAGTTTAAGCCATGGTGATTGGCTAATTCTCTCAGCCGTCTTGGTAAATAATTATGAGCTTCCCGGCGTAAAGCTGCTTCTAGTCCAGCTCTTATAATAGGTTCTATTTGTGGGTGTTGATGAATGTCATTGCAAGGAGCTTGCGACGAAGCAATCCAGTTTAAATTAAGTTGTTCGTTGTTACTGGATTGCTTCCCGCCACGCCTTTGGCTCGCGGTCGCAATGACAGCTGGGTAATAAACTTTGATCTTAGTTGGACTTAATCTATAAGTGGCTTTGCTAACATCACAGGGAATCAATTCTAGCTCTCTAAATTTGGTTTTGAAATCTTGAATACTTTGTTTGCGGGCTTTGACCACTTCTAGTTGAGTTCTTACCCAGAATCGTTTTTCTTCTAAGAAAGCTAAACCTTCATCATAGCGACTGAAGTAAGGTAGTGAGATTGCGACCTTGCCTCGTTCATTAATTTTGATACGCAGATATTTAGCGCGCTTGTACTTGCGAAGTTCAATTTCGCCAAGTTCTGGATCTTGTATGGTTTTGCTAGTCACTGTTAGTAATTATTCTTAATTCCACAGAAATAATCAAGTTAATTCACAGCATGATAAGATAAGACCTAGTTGTGCAGGTAATTCAGGAAAGTTTTGCTGTTCTGTCAGATAGGCTGAAGGCTATCTGCAACGGCCGTAATGATACCAAGGCTTATTTACTAGAGTCACATAGCAATGTCTTGGAAGACCCTAAGATCTGGCAGGTTGGTGATGAAACACTCCCGAGTAAAACTAGTCCGATCGGTAATTTACCAGCTGATGCTAGTCGAGCAAGATTGCTTGAACTTTCTAGTGGTAATAAATCAGTCAAAAACGAAATTGATACTTTGATTGGGCAGATTGCAAAATCGGTACTTGCTTTCTTCTATTACATCCGTGCTTTTGCCGATAATATTGAAACTAAATACAGTGATCATGGCAAAGAAACAGAATTCCAGACCAGTGATGCTTATGTATTCAAGCAAGAGGCAGTGCGTACCGGTCATTGGGCAACACCTCTAAGGGAAGTTTCCTCAATTACAGATTGTGATGGTAATAATCTCACTTTAACTAGCGTACATAACTTCGGTGATGATATAGAAAGTTTAGAGATTAATGGTACTAAATTTGTGCCCAGTGACAAGTTAAATATAGATCATTATGAATACTCAGATCGGGTTTAGTTATTGAATTTAAACTCAATCACATCCCCATCTTGCACGACGTATTCCTTACCTTCCTGGCGGGCTTTGCCAGTTTCACGGGCTTTGGCGCGAGAGCCTAGTTCAACAAAGTCTGGATAAGCAATCGTTTCAGCTTTAATAAAGCCCTTCTCAAAATCTGTGTGGATGACACCTGCAGCACGTGGCGCTTTGTCACCGATATGGATAGTCCAAGCTCGCACTTCTTTTTCACCAGCAGTAAAGTAAGTGCGCAGTCCAAGTAAATCATAAGTTCTTTGAATTAATTTATTCAAACCGGTATCAGTCACTCCCAGTTCTTCAAGGAATTCTTTTTTCTCTTCGTCTGACATGCCGACTAGTTGTGCTTCAGCGGCTGCCGAAATCACTACCACCCCAGCCTCTTCTTCTTGAGCGTAAGCTTCAAGTTTGGTGACGTAATCATTAGTACCAGCTGACATGTCATCTTCAGCGATATTTGCTGCATAAATAACTTGCTTCAAAGTTAGTAAACCATAGGATTTGATGATTAATTTCTCTTCCTCGCTTAAATCAGCTGTGCGAGCAGCTTTGCCTTCTTCAAGCACTGGCAATATTTTTTCCAAAACTTCGTAGACCGCTTTGGCTTCTTTGTCCTGTCCGCGCACTTTTTTAATAACTTTCTCCATTGATTTTTGGACTTGTTCAAGGTCAGAGAGAATTAACTCTGTGTTGATAGTATCGATATCACTAATTGGATCAACCTTACCGTCAACATGGACTACATTCTCATCATCAAAGCATCTAACTACATGCACAATCAGATCACATTCACGGATATTAGAAAGAAACTTATTACCGAGACCTTCACCTTGAGATGCGCCTTTGACTAAACCAGCGATATCCATAAACTCGATTGCAGCAGGCACAACTGTATCTGTGCTGACAAAATCTTTGAGTACATAGAGTCTGTCGTCCGGCACATTGACGATGGCAGAATTAGGTTCAATAGTACAGAAGGGATAATTAGCCGACTCGGCTATATGATTATTGGATAGGGCGTTAAAAAGTGTTGATTTGCCAACATTTGGTAGTCCAACAATTCCACATTTGAGCATAGAGGGAATTATAACCTAGTTGATTTTAGCTAGATTTGGGGCAAATAATTAATTATACAGTGTATAATTAATTTGACAGCTAATTATACACCGTATAATTATATTCTGGGCTTGCATTTAGGTAAGATAATCTGCGACAATTGGGCTTGATGGAGCTAGAAAATTATGACTATCGGTAGACTAAGCGGTTTTGGAGATGGCCCTCAAGCCCCGGAAGCTAATATTAAGATAGATATTGACCTGGATGATGTCACCGTCTTTGCTAATGCTAAGCGAATTATTGATGCAGGAGAAGATGACCCAGATAGACCTGCTCTTCGGGCTTTGATAGATAAACTACTTAAAGTTATGAGACTGGAGGAAAGAAGAGATTTAGCTCTCCACTTACAGGAAAGAAAATCGGGTCCTTTTAGGGATTATGGTGAGTTTTCATTTTGTCGCGTATTTTCACTTGACCCACCAAGATTATCAGAACCAGTTTCTCCTAGTTTTTTTGTTCAACTAAGTGGACATGATGAAGGGCAAGTATATGTGCTGATTAATGAGGCTGAATCACTTGATGGAGCTCGTTTAGTCAAATTGAATCGGGGTTTATTAGAGCAAATTAAAACTAGCTTCTAAATCTAGAGTAACCTAGCCTGACCAGGAGCAATCAACTCTGCCCGGTGATGTTTTTTGTTCATCTCTTCGCAATTAAGATTAATAATCTCACCGATATCACCGCTACTCATTGCTTTGCAAAAGAACTCTAGGTTAATAAACTTACTACCACTATTGACTTTGATGATGTCACCGACCTGTACTAATTTTTGGTGACGTACCATATTTACCTTCACTGGCGTGCCAGCAGCGATATTAACGTTGGCTACTTTTTGGTGGAGATTACCGTGGAAATAAAGTCTTTCATCCATCTGCCTAATGGGCACTGTGGTCTCATAAAAATTATTAGCAGCAATTTCTTGTCCACGACTGACTGAGCGGCGTAGTTTGTAAACCGGTTTGTAAACCCAGACATTAAGCTGGATGACCAAGCTATCGATGCGTTTGCCACTGCCATCTTCTACATAGGCAAGTACTGTCTTGCGTGGGCTCGGAGAAT
>JAPPOW010000002.1 GCA_028817775.1 Candidatus Melainabacteria bacterium
AATTTAGTAGTATTTGTGGTGCTAGTACAAAAGTTCTTTCGACTAATTCAAAACTATTCATTTCGACATTGGAGCTAACTATGGAAGAACGCTTAATTAGGTAAAGAATTAGAGCAGCATTGAGAGGGTTAATTTTGAGCAGAAAATCTTCTTGTTTGTAAATGAGGATAGCCAATATTGGAATCAGTAAGACTATCATCTCGGAGCCTAATAGAGCTACAAAGAACAAAGCTCCAGCAAGAGCAAATGAAATTGGATTTTTGCTGTATAGATTAATAGCTATCGCTGCAAGTCCAAGACTATGAGCTAGCATAAAGCCAGTGCCAGAGGTCAATAGATTCACTGCTTCGTGGTGTAGCGGGTGTACTGCCCATATTGCACAGATGCAAGCAGGTAATATATCTCCCTTGATAAATTTTTTGATAATGAAGAAGACTAAGGCAGAATTGAGCAGATGTAGTAGGAAATTAAAGAAGAAGTGAAAATGCCATGGACTAGCTCCCCAGAGTTTGTAACCAAGAGCAATGCCATATTGTTCTAATGGTCTGTATATAATAGTAGGAAAATCCGACCAAGCAGTATTAAAGCTACCAGAGTAAGTATCCCAGAAAAATCGAAGACTGTGCCACAATCCTTGCTTGGCATGTTCATTATCAACAATTAGTTTTATATCATCGTAGCCAGTGAACTCAGAGCTTAAACTTGATGACCAAACGATTGCAGCAATTAGTAGTGGTAAGCCTAGGGCGACTTGTTGTTTAGTTAATTGCGGCACTAACTACTCCTGAAATTACCCCAATTGTCGTTATTTGTAAGAGTTTGAGCATAAACATACCAGTCTGTTTGATCTTACTATGCGGTACCCAAATTAAATCACCTTCTTTGACAAGGTAGCTTTCTTCACCGATACCTTCGTCATGAGCTTCAAAGACTTGTTCTGGGAAGTCAATGAACTGCTCTTCGCGACTACCATCAATTCGTTGCCTGATCAGTTTGACTTTGGTTTTGTTTGCTGTCATCTTGAAGCCTCCTGCTTTACCAATTGCATCATAGATTGTCTTGATATCACTGGTGGTATAGCTACCGGGCTTCTCTACTGCACCAATAACAGTTACATTATTAGAGACCCTGTAGATGATTAACTCTACTTCAGTTTTACTATCAAGTTTTTCTTTGATCCTGTCAACGAGTTGAGAGTGGCTTAAGCCTTCGACTTTGATCTCACCTAGTTTTGGGATAGTAGCCTTGCCATTGGGTAAGACTGGTATTTTGTTATAAATATCTTTACCAGACTTGTCTTTGTAGATCACGGTCAACTCATTGTCAAGTTGAATTTGATAATGTGGCTCATCTGTGTGTGAGATTAGAGGTGCCTCAGCAAAGCTTGGCTGAAGCAGGCTGAGTGTAAGTGCAAGTATGATGAAGGTTTTACTTGGCAGCTTGCTTATTATATTCTCCTCTCTCATATTTCTTGATGTATTGATCAAAGAATGGATTCTCGTGATATTTGAGAACGACTTTCTTCGCTAAAGTGTAAGCTTCGTCAAATTTTTTCTGCATCAAAGCTCCATGAAAAGCATAGACATGGAAGACTTGGGTGTTAGGGAATCTCCCTTTGAAGAGTGTGGCAAGTTCATATGATCGTGGATGTTTGATAAAGAACATACCATCCATCAAACCTTTGGCTAAGAAAGAATTATTAACAGCATCCTTCTTCATGCTCTCTAAGAGCTGGTGAGCATAATCTTTATCATGAGGATACATGTGAATAAATAATTGCAAGTTAGTCTGGAAGTGTTCAGGATAGTAGAAGCGAGCTAGCCTAAAGTAATTCAGTGCATTTTTACCATCTTTGTTTTCAACTGCAGTGGTTGCATTGAAGAATAAACCTGAAGCAATCGTTTTGTTACCTCTATAGCCATATTTATTCTTGATGTAATGCTTAGGATCTTTGGCTTCAGCTAAATACTTTTCAATGACAGCTTTTTCATTGAGACGGTTAGCTAAACCAAACTCATTAAAGTCCTTAATTGCTTGTTTTCTCAATTTTTTGTTTGGCTTAAAGGTCTTAGTACCATGATCGTTATAGTATTGAATTAATCTATAACGCCAGTTTTGTTTAGCACCAATATCATCAACGGAGTTCATGGCATGTGACCAGAAACGTTCACCATCATGCCAGTCCCAGCTCTTAACCCAAGCTCTTGCTCCTAGTGCAGAAATAACTAAGGTTAGGATGATCAACCAAAGATTTAGCTTGGACTTGCCGCGACTGAAAATATATTTGTCTAGGGCTGCAATAATAGCCAGTACCATACCCATAGTAAAGAAATAAGTGTATCTATCTCTAGCTAAGCAGTAGAGAGGGATGATGTTGAGCGAAATGGAGATGCTGAAACCTGCAAAGAACATTGCACCACCAATGATACGGTCATGAATTAGGTATTTGCTATCTTGTCGAGTTAGGAAATAAACAATTCCAATACAGAATGCAAGTGCAATCACAAAACACATTAAGTGGAAAGGGCTGTAAGCATTGTCAAGCCAAACATTGTGGTGTTCATCCATGCTCAGCTTTGCTGGAAAGAGGAATAATCTCAGGTAATGAAAGAAGATTTGCGGAGCAACCACAAAGAGTCTTTCAAAAAATTCACTAGAACTATGAGCTACCCATTCACCAGATTCAGAAACAATACTTGAGCGGTGAGCATAGTAGGCAAGGAAGGTTGTAATTGAGAAAAAGATTTTTGGTATTTCATAGCCATAAGATTTGTAATCACGTTTAAATATTGAGTTGAAAAATACAAAACTAAGAACAATCGGTGCAATTACTGTCATTTCTGAACCATGGTAAGAAACAAACTGGCAACACCAAGCAAAAATTATGAGAAGCAATCCCATTGGTTTTGTTAGATCACGTACGTATAAATTGATCACAAAGGCAGTCATACAAAGTAAACTAGCCCAGAGGAAGCCAACCCCTGAGGTCAGCATATTTACAGCTTCGTTATGCAGTGGATGCACCGTCCAGATCAAAACCACCACCAGTGGCACCCACCAAGAGATACGAGCTGATTCTAGTTCTGTAGTTTTAGTTTTGCTTTTGAACTTGGCTTTGGCTTTAGCTTTGCTAGTTCTAGGCTCCTCTTTAATTTCTTCTACAGGAACTGGCTCAGTACCAGAGCTACCAGTGCCAAGGATTTTACTTAATACAAAGAACAAAATGATTGAGTTAAGTATGTGGAAGTTGAAGTTGACAAAGAGGTGATAAGCCCAAGCATTTGGTCCCCAGAGTTTGTAACCAACTGCAGAACCAAACCACTCTAGTGGTCTGTATATAACAGTCGGGAAATTAGTCCAGCAAACATTATGGCTATCAGAAACAATATTCCAGTAGAAATTAAGAGTATAAAGTAGGTCGTTGTGAACTTTGTCGTTATTGACAATTAGTTTGACATCATCGTAGCCAGTGTATTCATTAGTGATACTACTTGACCAAGCAAGGCCAGCCACTATCACTATCGCTAGTATTCTCCTACTTGTTTTTTCCCAATCTATTTTTTCTAGTAATTTATCCATTGTCTATATTTTTCTCATTCTATATCATGCCCTTGGACTAGAGATTGTAGTTCCTGATATAAATAAGCGATGACGAATTAGTCTCGATTTATTTTGACCGAGTCGATCAAGTTAATAACACGTTCTGGCATACCCTTGGCAAAATAAGGCAGAGGCAGAGGAATACTGGGACCGTGACGATAGAAAGCTGTGACTCTAGCATCTCCTCCTTGAGAGCTAATAGCTGCATCCGAACTGTAATTTGGCTTCTGGATAATTTCAACTAGCTCAGGTTTAGCTTTAATAGCGCGGCTGAAGTAATGATCAAAAGTTTTTTGATCTGAATAATTAGCAAATGCTTTGATGGTGATCCAATAAATTTCTTCACCATCGAGTGCTATTGCTCGATCAATAGTTTTATCAGCAGCAGAGCTCTGTTTATTAGCTAGCTGGGCACCAGCAAGAAAGCCGTAGTAGAAAGCAACATTGGGACTAAGCTCAACTGCTCGTTTTAAATCTATGAGACTTTGGTCGATGCGGGTGTTGAGAGTTAGCGCTCCACGAGTGAAATGATAAAGAGAGTGATAGGGATCCCATTTGATAGCTTTATCAAGGGTACCTTTGTAGTAATGGTAATGTCCCATTACGCTGCAAGAGAATAGAACTGTTGCAAATATATGGATAGCAATTCTGCTGAACTTTAGTGCAGGACCAGTCAGGCTTTGCTTTAACTCTTCCCATTTAAATTCAGGCATCAAGATTAGTGCTGCTAGAAAGTACTGATTATAAGTCACTAGTGGAGCATCAAAGAGTGAGATCACCAAGAGTGGTAGCAAGGCGTCCCTTGCATATTTGTAGACTAAGTAGAAAATCAAGACACAAAGCGCTAGACCTAGTAAACCTTGTTCAAACAAAAAATGAGTGAATAAATTATGACCGTGACTTACTTGTTGATGAACCATTGCTCCGTGGATATCATCATGTGCTCTATATGGAGCAAAACTGATTGCAAAAACACCAAAACCATGACCAAAGAACGGCTTAGCTAACCAGCCATGCAGGCAGGATTGCCAGATATGCAATCTAGGTAAAAGTGAAATCTCTAGGAAGTGAATAACTCGATTAATAGATGCAAAAGAGAGAGCTAATATTATTGTTGCAATTAAAATTAGATACTGAGTTTTGAAGAAGCTTACTAGAGTAGAAAGGTAAGCTAGTATCACTGTGGTTTTTTTGCTGAAAATTAAGGCGATGCCTGCAAGGGCTCTGCTTGCATAGCCGCTTATGTTTTTTTGATTGTAATAAAGAGCTAAGAATACTGGAAACCAAAGTATCAAGGCTCCTTGTTCAGAGAGAGCTAGCTGACGCAAGTCAAAGATATAAAGCAAGAGGAAAAATATTAGTACTAAGTTGCGTCTTTCTTTCTTTGCCTTGTTTTGCCACCAAGGACTTAAGCTAAAGCCAATTAAGCTACTAATAATCAAAAAATGTTCAATACTAAATCTAAGTGCAGTTGAGAAAATAATTATGATTAGCAAAAAAAACCAGAATAAGTAATATTTGCTAACTCTATGTAAATTAAACAAGCAAAAGCCACTAAGAATAAGGTGGCCCCACCAAAAGGCTGCGCCTTGGGGTGATGCAAAAAGATATATAACTGAAAAAACCAGGCAGCTTAGGATGATATTCAGCACATTTCCATTATATAGTCGTGTCATATTTGCTAGAGCAAGCCTAGGCTTTACCTAGATCAAGAAGATCTTTACGAGCATTGCTATTGCCTTGGGCAAGGTGATGGGCTTCAGTTTCTGCAATGCGCTTATGAGCTCTAAGGTTCATTACTTGCATTAATTCTTGGGTCCCAAGTCCAGCTTGTTCAGCCTGAGTCTTGTCAATACCCTTTGCTTGTTTAGCAGCCGCTAAACTTTCATTTCTTGCTTGATCTATGTTTAATTTATTTGCCTTCACCGTGACTATTAGTATAAAGTAATGAGCTGCTAGAAAGATATAAGCTATACTCATTAAAAATGTCAGATCCGGTCACAGAAATCAAATCTAGAGCAAATATCGTTGATTTGATATCTGAAATTATTCCGGTAAAGAAGTCCGGTGCAAACCATGTTGCGATTTGTCCTTTTCATAATGACACCAAGCCTAGTATGTATATTAGTGCAACTAAGGGCATCTATAAATGTTTTGCCTGTGGAGCTGGTGGTGATCTGATTAAATTTTGGCAAGATTACTACCAAAAGGATTTTAAAGAGAGTCTCAAAGAGTTAGCGCAAAAGTATGGAGTTGAACTAAATTTCTCTCAGGAATCAAAACAAGATATTGAGAGGTTTAATCTTGAGATTAAGATGCATGAGCTTGCAGCTCAGTATTACCATGATCAGTTTATGGGATCTCAAGTAGCAGCACTTGCTCGTACTTACCTCGACAAGAGAAAAATTAGCACTGCTACCATTGCGCAATTTAAACTTGGTTTTGCAGAAGCAGACCCAAATGATTGGGGCAAACTAATTAAAGTTTTGCAGGCAAAATTAAATGTGACCGAAGAGCAAATTCAATCTGCTGGGCTTGCACTTAAGAGTGAAAAGTCTGGCCGCTATTTTGATAGATTTCGTGGTCGTTTGATGATCCCGATTCAAGATGAGCGTGGCAGAGTAATTGCCTTTGGAGCTCGTTCTATACCTGGGATTGATGGTGACAATGGTCCTAAATATTTAAACTCACCAGAAACTAAAATCTACCACAAGGGACAAAATTTATATGGTATCAACCATGCCAAAGAATTTATCCGTAAGGAAGATGCAGCAATTGTTGTAGAGGGCTATTTTGATTTAATATCATTGCACCAAGCTGGAATTAAAAATGTACTTGCTAACCAAGGCACCGCTCTGACTGATGGGCAAGTCAAGGCTTTGGCTAAGTATAGTGAATCTAAACGTATCTATTTGGGTTTTGATAGTGATGCTGCTGGTGAAGCAGCTTGCGATAGGGCTGCAGAAATTGTACACAAAACTTTGAGTCGTTATGATTACGAATTAAGAATTTTACGCGTGCCTGATGGTAAAGATGCTGATGATTTTGTGCAGGCGCATGGAGCTGAAGAATTTTTGACTTTAGTCAAAAATTCACCACTCTTGACTGATTATAAAATTAATAAAATTCATTCTGAGAC
>JAPPOW010000061.1 GCA_028817775.1 Candidatus Melainabacteria bacterium
CGAATAATTCTAATGAAGCTTTGTGCTCTTGATTAAAATCATAAATAATGTTCTCAAAATATTGCTTTAGCACTTCTTTTCTTAAACCAGTTTGCTGGTAAGCTTGGATGATTAGGTCCGGCAGACCTTCATTGAGGGCATAGTTTTTACTGGCTTGCAAAGCTTGGCTGATCTGACTGGCTTGATTGATTAAGTCAGAATTTATATTCATTACCCAAAGTCCAAAGACCATAGGTAAGCCAGTGAGTTTGTGCCACTCTTCTCCAAGGTCAATACAGGAGCCTGATTGCTGAAGTGCTTCATCACCAATAAGTAATTTGAACTTCATCTCTGGGCTTGGTTGATCAAAACTAATAAATTTAATTGCATTAAGTTTTAGTCCATAATTTTTGACCAGGATGATTTTCAAGAGATTAATTGAAGTTGCGCTCTTGTTAGTAAGGTAAATTTCTTTAGCTTGCTCTAGCTCACCCTCACAAAAAAGCAAGACGCTATCAGCCTGCACCTTACTACTTATTGAAATCCCTTCAAGCAATTGATACTGAGCTTTGTTACTTAGATATTCAAAGCTGGAGATTGGAGCTAAGTCAAGCTCGCCAGCTCTAAGCATGGCATTGAGCTCAGAGGGGCTACCATGATGAACTCTATGACTAAAATTTGCTTGCTCTAAACTAACAGGCAAGCAATTAATAAAATCGATTTGACCAAGTTCTATTGTTTTGCTAAGTGTTTCAGGCACAGTTATATTATACATATAAGAGTCTGTCATCCTGAGGAATACCGTAGGTGTGACGTCAGGACCTCGTTGTGGAACCAGGGAGATCCTGACGCCTTTCAGGCTCAGGATGACATGCATGTCTGAAACCTTGAGCTATTGGCATTCTACGCCCAAAGCCGAATGCAGTCGGGGCTAGCTTAAGCACTGGTGGTAATTGTTGGCGCTTGTATTCAGCTCTATCAACCATATTGAGCACTCTGGCTGCAAGACCCTTGTCAATCCCAGCTGCCACAATCTCATCAAGTGGTTTGAGCTCCTCGACATAAAGCTTAATGATTTGGTCCAAAACTGCATATTCAGGTAAAGAATCACTGTCTTTTTGGTCTTCTCTAAGCTCAGCAGAGGGTTCTTTATTAATTATACACTGTTTAATTATTTCTTTTTCTGAATTTATGTGCCTTGCAAGTTCAAAAACTGTAGTTTTGAGCAAGTCACCAATCACAGCAATGCCACCACAGCTATCACCATAGAGAGTTGAATAGCCCACGGCAATTTCTGATTTATTGCCAGTTGCTAGCAGGAGTGCGTCTTGAGTATTGCTTCTTGCCATCAGGATATTAGCACGGAGGCGTGATTGTAAATTTTCGTCGGCTAATTGATTTAGGTCTGGCATCAGCTTGCGCATTTGTTCATGCAGTTCTTTGATTGAGATAATTTGGTAGTTGATGCCAAGACTTTGAGCTTGAGCTTCAGCGTCCTTTAAACTTTCATCACTAGTGAATTTTGAGGGCATCATGAAAGCGTAAACATTAGTTGGTCCTAATGCTTCAGCGGCAAAGTAAGCAACTAGTGCCGAATCAATACCACCTGATAAACCAAGTACGATTTTCTCAAAGCCACATTTGCGGCAGTAATCCTTAAGTCCCAGGATGATTGCTAGACGCAATTCTTCAAGGTTGGAGTGACGCAGTTCTAGTGCTTCATTCTTGTTGATTAGATCTTTGAGTTCAAAGCTTAAGCTATCAGGCTCAAAGCTTTTGGCTCTTGCCATCAAGCTAGCGCTACTATCGACAGTAAAAGAACCACCATCAAAAATCAATTGGTCATTAGCGCCAACTTGGTTAGCATAAATAATTGGTACTTGGTATTTTTTGACTAGGTTGATAATGAGTTCTTCACGAAACTCAGGCTTGCCCAATGCATATGGTGAGGCTGAAGCGTTGATGATAATTTCAGCACCAGCCGCAATTAAGTTCTCGACTGGGTTGCGGTTATAGAGATTAGGATAGGCTTCCATCCAAATATCTTCGCAGATAGTCAGTCCGATCTTGTGATCTTGCCATTCCCAATACTTAGCGCGCGGGGCAGCAGCAAAATATCTCAACTCATCAAAAACATCATAACTAGGCAAGAGTACTTTGTGAGTAACAAAATCAATTTCACCTTTGGCAAGGCAAAAAAGTGAGTTGAAAAACTTATTACCAAAGTCTCTATTAGCAGAGATACCACCAAGAATGATTGCAAACTCTTCATCACTGTAGAGAGCAAGTTCTTTAATATAGTGGTCTTGAGTTTCAATTAAACCTTGCTTGAGAATTAAATCTTTGGGTGGGTAGCCGAGCATTGACATCTCTGGGAAAACTATCAAATTAGCTTTGGCTTTCTTGGCGCTTTCTACTTCTTTGAGCATTAGTTTGAAGTTGTGCTCAAGGTCGCCTACGATTGGGTTTATTTGGCTTATAACTAGTTTCACAGGCATGATTTTAGCATTCTTGGTATTGGCGTATGCTTGCTGAGCAAGCTGCCTATAGCACTTCGTGCCTGCACATGCTTCGCTGCTTCAGCAGGGCGGAGCCCATATGCAGGAGCTTGCTCCATACGCAGCTCGTGAAACGAGCATATGCCATGATAATATAATCAACAGTGAAAACCGTGCAAGAACTGAACCAAATTAAACCCTTAAGTCTAGAACGCAATGCGACTAATGAATTAGTGCTAGCTGGAATTAAGGTCTCAGAATTAGCGCAGCACTATGGCACACCTGCTTATTTACTTTGTGAGCAAACTATCCGTGCCCGCGCGCAAGCATACAGGCAAGCCTTTGAGCAGGAATATCCTAATCACTTGGTGGTCTATGCCAGCAAAGCTCTTAATTGTCTAGCGATGTGCAAATTAATTGAGCAAGAAGGACTTGGTTTGGATGTAGTTAGTGAGGGAGAGTTGCATACTGCAATTGAAGCTAGCTTCCCATGTGAAAGAATAATTTTTCATGGTAATAATAAAAGTAGAGATGAAGTTAAGCTGGCACTGACCAATGGTGTCACTTTGGTCTTGGACAACCGTACTGAGCTTGCTTATATTGAAGAACTACTCAAGTCTGACCCTGAACTCAAAGCTCAAGTTTTGATTCGTATTACTCCAGGGATTGAATGTCACACTCATGACTATATCAAGACCGGTAAGATTGATTCCAAGTTTGGTTTTAACCTTGAAGAACTGGATGAAATTATAGAGCGTATCAAAGCCACTGATATTCATATTCGTGGACTGCATGCTCATATCGGTTCACAGATCTTCGAGACTATTCCCCACAAAGATACTTGCAAGGTTTTACTAGAGCTCTACAAATCAATTAAAGAAAAACACGGACTAGAGTTTGAAGATCTCAATGTCGGTGGTGGCTTGGGTATCATGTACACTGAGTCTGACGATCCGCCTGAAATCTTTGATTGGGTCAAAATTATTACTGACGCTGTTAAAGCTAATTGTGAGGAACTTGAAGTCAAGCAGCCGCGCATCATGGTTGAGCCAGGACGCAGTATTGTTGGTCCGGCTGGAATTACTGTATATAAGGTAGGTAATATCAAAGACATTCCAGGGGTCCGCAAGTATGTCGCCGTTGATGGTGGTATGGCTGATAACGCAAGACCAATCATGTATCAAGCTGAGTATACGGCTGAAGTCGATGCTAAAGATCCAACTACTAATTTAGAGAAGGTAACTATTGCTGGTAAGTATTGTGAGTCTGGTGATGTCTTGATTCCTGAGATTGAATTGCCGCAAGTTGAAGCAGGTAATTTGATTGTGGTTTACTCTACTGGTGCTTATAACTACAGCATGGCATCTAACTACAACCGTGCTACCAAACCTTCTTTAGTACTAGTAAACAAGGGGCAATCGCATATCATTGTTCAGGCTGAAACTGTTGATGATTTGCTCAGAAATGATAAATTGGCTCCTCATTTGAGATGAGAATTAAACTTTAAAGACAGGTTCTCAGATAATGGGTGGAAACAGCTATTGCTTCCTAGAACCCACATAAGATAAAATCTGGACATGGCAGATTCGGGACTTGGTTTATTAGATCTTGGGCAGCAGTTTAGTCGATGGCTTAATACTGCAAGAGATCAATCGAGAGCTGGTGCAAGTACAAGGCATGAAGCAGAAGCTAATTTGGTGACAGCGATCGCTGCTAAAGCAAGTAGTTTCGTGAACTCTTTGCATCAACCTTGTTTCAGTTTGTTGACGGAGCCAGAATCTCAGTTGCCAGCCTACAAGGGTTGGTTCAACACCAATGTCCTGGAAAAAATTGCCAGACTCTGTTCAGTGCCGCATATTAATCCAGAAAAACTTGCTGAGATAATGAGGCGAGTGTTTGAACCTATTATTGATGGTTGTAAGCAAGCCTATGCAAATTTAAATGGAGAAACAACTGAGGCTCTTGAGTGTTTAGGTGAGCATTTTGCCAGAACTCCAAGAGCAGACGATCCAGATCGTAATTATGGACCGATTTCTGGACCTATAGATCCTTATGATCTTGCTAGCAATGTTAATCGTACAGGACATTACCGGGCTTTGATGAGTACTATGGTTAGAGATCCTAAGGACCAGTTAAACGATCAAGTTGCACAAGATCCAAAACTTGCAAGATTGTTCTCGCTCTTGGTAGATCAAATTAGTAACTTACCAGGTACAACAGTCTTCAGTGACTACTCGAATGATACAGCTGAAAGTCTTGCAGAGCAAACTTTCGATGGTGGAAATTCTATGGCAGTTCAGGCTGCTCTACCCTATGTCAGGAAAGCACTGACTTATCAAGAAATGCAGCAAAGTTTAATTGATGCTTTGGAGCCAGGCGCTCAAGAAAATGGTGAGCTGCTCAAGATGTTCTATGCTTTGTTACATTTTGATATTGCCAATGCTAAGGAAGTAGAGCCGGCAGCAACTCACTCTCGAGCAATGCGTTTCCTTAAACTAGCTCAGGACAAAAATTTGATTACTAGTTTTGATAGTATAGGACAAAGCAAATAAAGATATGTTTCATTTAACAAGAGATAGCATTGTTACCAGCCTTGCAGGAGTTTGTGAGAATTATGCAAGACGTTTGAGATTTCATCATGGGGCTGAATATACTGATCAGCAAATTCCATTGGAGCGTGATCGTAATCTGGCCTATAAGCAACTTTGTAAGACTGGTGCAGCTAGTGAAGTGGTAGCCAGGTTCTTAAGTGCAACAGAGGGACGTTTGAGTGCTGATGCTAAGCTTGTCAGAGTTTTGATGGCAGAAGGTGTTAGTGACCTTAATCAAAAAGGTCAATCTATTGATCAGAGTGTCCAGGCTTTTGCTGAGGGACGTAAAGCGGAGGCTCTCCAGCTAGCTAGAGACTACGGTTTTACTGGCGATGAGCAGAGATTTTTCTGGACACTTGATGCAGTCTTGGGCTATCGCAAAGAGGAAGAGCTTGCAACAGATTGTTTGGTTGAGGAAATTGTGAGAGCTGAACGTGAGACCTTTGAGCGATACAAGGCAAGGATAAACCAACCTATTCAGCTTTTGTTTGATATAGCAAGAAGTCATTTTGCTGGAGCTGAGCGTGATTTAGAGCAAGCTAAAGAGAAGATTGTAAGTTCTTTGCTTGGTATAGACTTGACTCCAGATCTTGCTAATAATCTTGTGCGGGATATTGTTAATTTGGCTGAGCAAGAAGCTATATGTCAAAGATTCTTGAGATCTAATGGTGTTTCACTTTCAAGGCTTGCCTATCTAGAAGCTAAGCTTTCTGAGCATGGTCGTGAGAACTTAATCTCGACTTTTAAAACTTTGGGTTTCAATGGTGATGAAGACGAATTGGTTCAACACTTTAGTACTAAAGATGAGATGAGGGTAGCGTATGAGAGCTCCTTGCATGCTGCTGTGGCTAGGCTTCTGCAATTAGATTTAGACAAAGAGCAAGCTGCTAATGAATAACAAAATCTAATTCTATTCCTTTATCGTCTAATCCTAGACTCAACCGTATTAATAACTCTAGTAGATAAATTTCCAAGTGTCTCAAGTGTGCGACTGATTAAAGAACCTGGTTGAGAAAGATCGGCTTGGCTCAAACCTTGAATCAGTAATTGCTCTGCTTGATATTTCAGAGCATCGGGAGCGTTGGCAAGCCAGCTAAGTACTTGTTGAAAATCTGGTTTAGATGAGGAGCCTTGTAGTGCTTCACGATAGGGATTTTTATCAGGTGGGAAGTGAAGCTCAGGATCGCTTCGACCTGACTTGCCCGGATCTTTTGGATCTGGGCTTGAAGCAGCACTTGCCTGCATGATTTGTGGTCCATTTAAATCTTTTGGCAATTTTGAAGGAGTCTCTAGTGCTCCGTTCAAGCCGTCAAGTGCTCTAGGGTTGAATATTAGTCTTAGTCTGTCTTCCCAGTTCATACTGAAGATATTAGCAGATTATAAAGCTAAATGTCAATACTTAATCGATAGGGCATAATAGTTATAGAGGGCAAAGAAAATAGAAAACACAAATATCAATTTAAACTATATTGATCTCAAGGAATTTTTCTACAAATTTCTCAATCTTGAGATAAACCAACTAAAGGTTTTTAGTATTGTGCTGCAGCTGGCTTTTATTGCCTGGTTACTTTATCAAGT
>JAPPOW010000028.1:0-4187 GCA_028817775.1 Candidatus Melainabacteria bacterium
TTGCAGCTTTGTTTAACTGATGTCATCCTGAGGGAACGAAGTGACCGTAAGGATCTCTGTGTTGCAACTGAGGGATCCTTACGGTCACTTCGTTCCCTCAGGATGACATTGCTCTTACTCGCAATGACGTTTAGTCCTTGCCAAGCTCAAGAAATCAAAGTTGGTCTCTGGGATGAAATCAATACTCTCTATTTGCGTGCTGATAAGGAATATAGAGCAGTTGAAGACCTCAATCATGATCCTGATTTCTCTAATTCACGCACTTTGCTTGAAACGAGTAAGCCCGCGATAATTCGCTCCTCCCCAGCAGCGGCTAATTCCTTATTGATTGCAGCAGCTCCTGATTTGGTAACCACTTCTAGTACGGTTAAGTTTGAATGTGATGATTGTATTTTTACGGTTAAGGCTGGCAAGCAGACCCGCAAATATCGTGGTTCAATTTTAATCAAGCCACTAAGCCCTAAATTATTTACTGTGATTAATCAAGTGGAGCTTGAGGATTACCTCAAAGGAGTAGTACCAGCAGAGATGCCCTATAACTGGCCTGCTGAAGCGCTCAAGGCACAAGCGCTTGCTGCAAGAACTTATACTCTATCGATGTTGGGGCGGCGTCAAGCACTTGGCTATGATTTGAAATCTAGTGTTGAAGATCAGGTCTATCTTGGTTATGGTCATGAGCGTCCCAGCACTAATGCAGCGCTCAAGGCTACAGCAGCTCAGTATCTAGTAGATGAGCAAGGGGTCTTGGTTAATGCTTATTTCTCTAGCCAAGTTGGTAGATTTAGTTCGGCTCCAGAAACCACTTGGGGACTGAGTCCTCAGTCTTGCTTGTTGCCTCGTAAAGAGTTTTTACCGGCTCGAGGCTGGCGTAAAACTATTAATCATCAGCAATTAAATTCAAAACTTGGACTTGGTAAAGTCAGAGCAATTACAGTAGTCAATAGATCGCTTGAAGGCAGAGTCTCTGAGATTTTGATTGAAGGAGAGCGTAATCTTTTGCTAAGTGGTGAAGAGTTTAGACACAAGCTTGGACTAAGAAGTACTGATTTTGAAATTGATTACCAGCCTAAACGGATTCTACTTAGTGGCTATGGTTATGGACATGGCATTGGTATGTCGCAATACGGCGCCAAATATTTAGCCGGTCGCGGCAAGAGCTATCAAGAAATTCTTGGGCATTATTACTATGGTGCAAAATTAGTTACTGAGTAAAAGTTGTACCAAGAGGCTGCATCAGCTCTGTGCTAGTGTTGGTAGTTGTTGGAGTGGCTGGCATGGCAGTCGTTGTCGTTACGACTGGAGCAGGATTGATAGCCGTTTGCTGAGCAGCTTGAGCTCTATCTGCTGTGATTTTGTCTGCAGCACTTACCAAGCCCTGGGCTAGTTTTTTGAGTACTTCAGGTAGTTTAGCCAATCTTGCTTGCATAATGGTCTCAACGGTTTGAGCATCATCTTCTAGAACTGATTTCACTATTGGTGCTAGCTCTTGTACTACAGTGTTAGCGTTAGCCATTGGGTTATTAGGGTCGCGCATTGCTTTTTCTTGCAAGACACGAAGGTGAGCTGCCATTGTTTGTTCATCTTCAGTAGAAGCTTCTAAGTAGTTTGCAACTGCTTTCTCTGCAATTGCTGCAATGTCAGCTTTGTTTTCCGCTGCATTGTAAGCTTTGATTGCTGCAGTTGTAACTTGATCAGCATCTGCATAACTTGAATCCTTTGCTCCCTCTGCGTAATTTGCAAAGCCTGGATTTTGTAAGCTAGTTAGAACCTGTTGTCTTAGAGCTTGTTCTAGCTGGTTTAGGTTTTGCAGTGCTGTTTCAAGTTCTGCTTTTTGATCTGCTGTATTTTGCTCGCCAGTCAACAAAGCAATTAGCGATCCAAATGGATTTTCATTAGCCTCTTGTTTGAGTTGAGCAAGACTTTGTTTATAGGCTTCAGTTGCTTGCCCAATGGGAGACGCAGGAGCTTGTGCTAGCTGCTGAGCTGGAGCAGTCGATGCGACTGCAGGCGCCGCAGTGGCTCTTTGTAATTGTGGAGCGTGTTCAAAATCTGGTGCCGGGGCTGGGCTTAAATCTGTTGCTGTAAAACTATTGGCTGTTGGTGTGCCGGTATCAAGTTGCTGGCCGGGGATTGGCTGTGCTGCTGGTACTTGAGTAGAAACTGTAGACATAAGATGACTCCTTTTTATCTCAATCTGCAATATATCATAACCTATTGATGGTTTACAAAACAAGTCCCAGCTTTGGGGCTGGGACTTGTACTAGGAAAGCTCCGAGAGGAGCATTTACTTCGGTCCTCCAAGTAGAACCAAGGTAAAACTATGGACTAGGGCTAAGGTTAAGTTGAGTACGCCAGCTGGCAGCAAAACTCTGTCCTAGTTCAAAAACAACAAAAAGAATATCCCGTATGACAGCGCGAAAAGATTCTATCAATCTAGCTAGTTTCTCTTGCAGGCGCTCGACCTCTTCATCATCAGGTCGTGCTAATTGAGCTTGAGCAGCTCTAGTAAGTTCAGCAGATGAGCTATGTCTAGCAACTGCTTTTGTAGTCTTGACAATTCCCGAAGTAGACGCGTTCCCCCTGGCATGCCTTGAGGCAAGCACCGAATGTATCGTCATTACACAATTCCTCCCCGAATCGTTTTGTACTTGGATTTGTTTGCAAACAGCTCCTTTGCTATTCACTTTTAAGCTTCAACCTAGTAATGAAACTTGCTACATATTAAAGCATAGACGCGTTACTAATTGCAAGACTATTGAGAATAAATCTCAATAAAAATTTCTTAATATTCACTCCGGGTTGTAACGCACGTAACGCAATGTCAATACAAAGTGTTACGTGCGTTACAACCCGGTGTTGATAGCGTAACGCTTTGGTGTTAGCTTGGAGAGGTTGGACTATCAGGCACGAGTCATTGTTCTCAAGACATATCGTTTAGCAGAGACCGATAGGATTTTGCATCTCTATAGTAGAGAGCATGGACCGATTCGTGCAGTTGCCAAAGGTGCTTACAAAATTCAAACCAAGTTTGGTGCCAAGACTCAGGTGCTTAACTGCCTTGATTTGGTTTTGGCTCAGGGACGTAACCTAGACATCGTTAAAGAAGCAGCTCGCGTTACTAGTTTCTCTCAAATCAGTTCAAACTACTTGGCGCTCAATCTTGCTTACTTGGTTGTTGATATTCTCGATCATATTGCTATTAGTGACAATCACTACCAAGAACCCTTTGATTTACTTTTGAACTATTTGCAGCAATTGGATCAGCTTGCAGCTAGCAATTATGAAGAAGCGATGATTGCAATGAGTGCTAGGTATCTCTGGCGCTTGATTAAACTCTTGGGTTATAAACCAGAACTGGATTACTGTAGCTTGAGTCACAAAAAACGAGCTGAAAATCAGATCCCGCAACATTTTGATTTCAGCAATGGCTCAATTACCAGTGGGCACGCCTATCAGCAGCTACTAGAAGTCAATCCCTATCAGGACCAGGTTCATGAGCTTAAACCAGGTGTTTTTAAATTGTTGAGCTACTTTGAGCTCTTGGATAATTTGCATCAGGAACCAATGCCAGAGCAGCTTCTCGAGCAGCTTGCTTCGATGCATAATAGAGCACGCTCGCTAAACAATGGACTTGCCTTCCTGCAAAAGCACTTGAGCTTTATGATCCACAAAGAGTTTAAATCTTGGAAATTGCTTGATGAGGTTTTGAATCCTCAAATTGCCAAGTTAGCTTAGTGAGGTCTGGATTGCTTCGCTTTGCTCTCAATGACGCTTGCTGGGTATTAGTAGTAAGTACCTAATCTATATGGTCTATATAGATACGTAGAAGAGTTGAGCCATTAGAACTAGTTCTTGGGCTTGATTCTAATATGAACAAAGGATCTGGACTATTTATTATTGCTTTAATCACAGTAGTTTCAGCCAGTAGTTTTGCATTTGCAAACTCTCAATCTGGACCCGATCCACTTAAATTCAAGCTCTTACACAATTTTGGATTCAAAAAATTCTTTGACATCAAGGCTCCTACTTATGATCTAAGTGCTACCTTCCGTATTCAAAGTGATAGCGTAGCGGAACTTAATGCAGGCAAAGAACATGTTGAGAGATATATCAATGGTTTCAAGGAAGAAATTGATGAACTCGATGATGGTATTCATGGCATTGAAACTACAGCAACAACAATCAAT
>JAPPOW010000028.1:4197-6546 GCA_028817775.1 Candidatus Melainabacteria bacterium
AAAAACAATCAAGTCTGCTGTCCAAGGCTATGAAAATAGAGCTGAAAAAATGATTGATGAAGCGACAGAGCAAGCTAAACTTGCTACTAACGATAAATTGGACAAATTTGAAAGCGATAAAGTAGATGTCGCTGAAACTGTCTATGAAGACAATGTACCGATCCAAAAAGATATCTTCACTCATTCCAAAGAACTTTACAAAGACAAAAAGAACCCTGATAGCTTTGGTGTTTTACCAATCTAACTAGGACTTTGCCAACAGGATCTCGCGCTGATATACTGTAGCTATGAAGCTGATTCTGGCAATTATCAAAAATATTCTCAAGACAGTTATATTTTGGGGCATTATTGCGGCTTTGATTTTCTATGGATGGAATTTCTTTAAGAAGAAACGTGAAAGCAGAACATTTACTGTTAGTTTCAGCCAGATAGAAGGACTAGCACGAGGTGCACCAATCTATTCTCAAGGGGTCAAGATTGGTAAGGTCATTGATATCTTCCCGCTTGGTAACAGCACTGAGCTTGCAGTCAAAGGTTTGATTACCGATAAAAATTATTCGATTCCACGCACTGCAATTGGTGCAAATATCGTTAGTGATATTGAAGGTGGTGGTGGTAAGATTCTTGAGATTCAATCAAAGCTTGGTGATCTGGAATCTGAGCATATACTGATGGGGTCCACTAGACCATTTGCTAAAAAATCACAAGCTCGTATCAACAAGGGACAGAACCCATTTACTGCTAAGCATGCAATGCGTTTGATGCGTGATTTTTTCCAGATGTCGATAGATTCAGCCAAAGTAATGCTTGAAGGTCTGAACTCGGATGAAAGTAAACGCTACCGTGATGAAATCTCCAATGCTGTTAATAATACAGTCACTAGTTTGGAGTATGGTACCGTCAAAGCTGATTTGCAGAACAAGATTCATGATCTCAATCGTGAGATCAAAGACCATGAAGCAGGTGTCGATAGAGAAGAAGAAATAGAAGAATTTGTAACTAATAAAGCTAAGGCTCTGGGTAACACCATCAGATCCTTCGGGACTCTACAAGACGTTTATAAGCACTAGTTTAGAAATTTGAGCCTAGATTCAATGCCTGCAATTGAAGCTTTGAGGTGACCACCATAGCTATGTTGAATGCTCATTAGGTTTTCATCGTAGTCGAACTTGTGTGCTTCTTTAGCGTAAGCAAAGAAAGCAAAGTCACCAGCATTATAAGCGTGTGCACCAATTGCTGATGAGGAGAAGATTTTATAACCACTTGAGTTATAAGTTTCTTGACTCACCAGTGATCCATGTTCAAAGTATCGGGTGAAGTTAATCATCTCGCCAGCTGCATCTTCTGCCTGCATCGCTGCAATATTTTTATCCTGGTCGAACAAGAACCTGTGCTTGATACCTGAATTGGCAAAACTAATTATTAGTTCTGTATCCTGGACTCGGATATCGGTCTCACTAACTTGTTCTATGCTTGCTTGGACTGGTAATTTACCACCATAAAAACTTTTAACTCTTGCTTCTAGATCATCGCCAACAATTGCAATTCCTGCTTCTGTATCGTAGTCTACACTCGCTTGAGAATCTGCTGTTGCATAGGATAAAGTTGCAAGGCTTCTATTTTGTTCTTGCTTGAACTTGATGTCGGTAAGTTTGTAAATTTCTTCTTGCTTTTTCTTGCTGATACCATCACTAAAAATATTGTTGAGTACCAAATCACGAATTGTGCCAGCCTCTGGAATATTCATAAAAATTACAGAGTCCAACAGTCCACCACCAGCACGAGCTACTACTTGAAAAATTACTGATTCACCATTGGGTGAAACGTCTAGCTTCGGGTTGATTTCAGAAACCAAGTTAGAATCAACCAAGTCAACTACTGCGTCATCGTAGTCACCACGGCTGTAAGCTTCTAAATCCATCAAGCTCAGACTTTGTTGCTTCTGACCAGCAAATTCATATGAATCAATGCGGTAAGCATAATTGGGATTAGATTTGGTTTGAGTCCAATTCTTTGGAATCTCCAAAGCTTGGGCCGGCAAAAAGACACAAAGACACAATAATGTGACACGAATAACTAAAGTAAACACGACTCCCTCCTGTAGGTGGACTAGGTCATATGACCTAGTTTCTATATTCACTTCTTTCGTTAAGCTAGGGTTAAGGTAATTCTTAGTTATTTTGAGTATCATCCTGAGTAGTTGCAGATGACGTCAGGGTTGCTATTACTTGAACGCCCAGAAAAGCTGTGGCGAAATTTTGTTTGCTCTTTTTCTCTCCCTTTAGCGTCAAACCTCACTCGCAGACTGCGCTGCTCGTCGGTTCTCCTCAGACGGAGCCTCTAAAAAAG
>JAPPOW010000033.1 GCA_028817775.1 Candidatus Melainabacteria bacterium
CTTATTAAAGAACTCATCTTCACCTTGAAGATACTTAACCCCACTATAGAATTTTGAGAAACTAAGCTGCGGCAAATCAATCAGTTTATTAGTAGGCAAAAATGGTCTTGGGGTCTCAGCCTTAACTTCTAATATGGAGAATGGCACATGACCATAACTGCGCATTGGTGCCCTCAATAAACTACCTGGCTGAAAGCTAATCCTGGTATCTAAAGTAATACGATTATCAAACAATCTAAACCTGTGACGGTAGTATTGCACCAAAATTAATGGCTCTAGATTTACATAGTTAGTAGCTAGCGAGCGGATTGCTAATGAGTCAATATCTTCTGGCCAAGGCTGAGACAATATATCTTTGACTGGTTGAGCCGGGAATGGAGCCTTGTACTTAAAAACAGCCGAGAGCTGTTTTTCCTTGACTTGAATCTGCCCGCCATTGGAATAATCTTCATTAGAATAGAACCTTAGTCTGAATTTACGTTTGAGATTAGAACCATCCTCACATTCATAAAATGATTTGAGATCGTAACTATCATAGTAGAGCGAGCTAACCCAGCCATCAGGATATGGATCGATATTACTGATGCTTGAACGCAAGTACTGCAGCACTTCTGGTACACGAGCATCTTCAACCAAGTACTTATACTCGTAATATTCAAAACCAGTCTCAGGCTTATGATCTTGATTAGACTCCAGCTGTTTCATCATTACCCTTGTAAAACGTACTTCCTTCTATATCAAAGCCACCAAAAAATTTATGGCCAACATGCCTGCAGGCTTCAGCTACAGCGCGATTGCCACCAGTAGCTTCAGTGACAAAATCAGCTTTGGCTTTGGTCTCAGGGTCACCATTGGCTGGCGCAATACCATAAGCTACTTCTCTAAAAACCAAGAAATCAAGAATCCCATCACCCATATAAATTACGTCCTTAGGATCGTAGCGCTCCTTAATCCAAGCAGCACGACGTGAAGTACTAACCAAGTCAATCTGGAACTTCATATCCTCCACTCTAGCTTTACTAATAGGGAAGCCGCGCTTGTCACCACTAACAAAACGAATCTCAAGTTGATCATTTAAAACTTTAAGTGCATCACTATCATCAGCACCAAACTCTTTCATCACCTTGCCATCTTTTGTATAAAAGAAACGTCCTGTGTTAAGCACACCATCTACATCTAGGATAAAAACCTTAGGTTTCATTTTTTTTCTTCTCCATTAATTCAAAAGTCCTCTCTGTAAACAAAGCATAAGCCACTTTGTTTTGAATCAAGAAATCTTTCAAGAAAAACTTTTTCTTAGCAGCAAGCTGCCTAAGCAAGCCCATGTAGGGTTCGATATAGCTTGGTCTAGCCAAGTAAGCAGGATCATAGAAGCCAAGATGAGCAACTACATGGGTAACCTTATTGTCTTTCATCATTTGACGCAGCTCCCCAGCACTACTGGCATAAACCATCTTCAAACTAAGCACATTACGGCGGCGCACCTCAGCCAGAACTTGCTTATTAAAAGAAGGGGTCGAGTGTTCATAACTCATAAATACACTGCGCTTAGCAATCGCTGAAGCCAGGTTAATATCAGGCAAGAGTGGGTGTCCTGCAATCATGGCATCCTTTGGTAGATTACGATAGATATCTGCAACACCTTTATTCATCTTAACGTAGCGGGTGTATTGATTCTGCGGGCGACTAAAATGAAACCAGTAAACTGAAGCAACTAGCATCAACAAAGTGCTTGTAAGATATACTTTCTTTTCTGCTGGGTATTTTGACAAGAAAGTATCAACCACATCGCTGAGAATAAAATCAGAGACTGTCACCAAAGTAATAAGTGAAACTAACAAGAGCGGAATACCCAGAAATCTACTTGGCATGTAAAGTAGTGGGAACAATACTTGAGCCGCTACATAAAGCGCTAGAGAAGAGTAGAGCAAACAAGCTGGCATGCCGGTAAACAAACCCTCTATCTTATGTTTGTTACGATAGACCACCAAATAGAGCAAAGCTAAGCCTAGAGCCCAAAGCAGCACATTACTAATCTTGAGGAAACCAATCCCCAAACCCCAGTGCTCGTTATTCCACCAAGAACCGTCCCAGAGAGATGAACCAAAGATCGGATGACGTCCCCCTGGCAAGAACTCTGGCAAGGTTTTCAATTCTTCAGTCGTATACCATTCAGAGTCAGCAAAAGGTAAACCTTTAGTCGTAAGCGGCAGGACCTTGTAGACAAGAAGCACTACAGCAGCATTGATCACCAACCAAGAACTTTGTGACTTGGCACCAAACTCAAACAACTGATCACGCTTGTTAAGAATCAAATCAAAACCTTCTATAGCAAAACAAATCAAGAATGCTATTGGACTAATAAATAAACTAGCTAAAGTAGCAAGGGATGCCCACCAATCCTTGCCAGCTTGCTTGAGCCACATCACCAAGAGTACACAAATCCAAATGAAGGACCTTGCATACATAGCGGAAAGATGGTCAGTGCACCACAGTGTAGTAGCCAGGAGCAAAGCAAAAGCCAATGCTGGCGCTTGACGCTCACTGAGCCGCTCATAGAACAAGTAGCCAACTGCAGTAGTGAAACCCGCAAGAATAATTGCTGCAAACTTGGTAAAGCCAACTAAGCTACCAGTAAAAGCTGGTGCAATCTTGTAAATAATCCACAATAATGGCAAGCGATCAAAACCACCAGAATAGACGCTTGCAATAAAGTCATTAGGAAAAAGTTCAGGATCCCAAAAACGCCAAACCCAAAACATACTCTGACGGAAATCATCCTGCACCACAGTATCATCCGTGAGCACTGGTCCAACAACGAAGCTCGCTGCAAGTAGACCAATAGCAATAGCTAGCAAGAAGCCTTGGTAGCGCTTCATAAGCCAAACTCCTTAGCCCATAGTTGGAAGCTGAGTAGTGACCAAAGCAATTTACGTTGATTCAATTCACCATTGACATGCTGGTCGATTAAAGTCTTAACGCCTTCATATTCAAATAAGCCTTGTTGTTCTAATCTATCTTTAGAGAGTAGATCCATCATGACTGGCTTAAGTGGGCCAGAGAGCCATTCAGAGAGCGGGATGCCAAAACCCTTCTTTGGTCTATCAATAATTTCATTCGGTAAGTATCTACGCGCTAGTTCTTTAAGAATATACTTACCAGTAAAACGTTTGAGTTTATACCTGTCAGGCAAAGCTGCAGCATACTCAACCATACGGTAATCCAAGAATGGTGCCCGGACTTCTAGTGAGTTCTGCATACTAGCTCTATCTACCTTGACTAATATATCTTCAGTTAGATACATCTTCTGACTTAAGTAAAGCAAGCGATCAAGCTCACCCATGATACTGACACGAGAGAGATAACGGCTGACATCTTCATAGGGGAAATCACCAACTAGTTTTGCTTGCATCTCTTGACTCAAGACTGATTCTTTCTCCTGATCAGTGAATCCTGCCATCCACTTGAAGAAGCGAATCTCACCAGCCACTCCAGCCCCGCGCAAGAATTGTCTGACCTTAAAATCAGCGCTCATATTCTTGTTTGAAGTGGGTAGCAAGCTGGAACCCTGTTGTAGAGTGCTACTTATAAACTCCCTAATCTCATAAGGAATAATATTATAGATATTGACTAACTTATTAGCTAAATAAGTAGGATAGCCAGCGAATAACTCATCAGCACCATCGCCGCCAAGTACAGTCTTCATCTTAGAAGCAGCAATCTTAGAAACAAAGTAAGTTGGTACTAAGGAAGCGTCAGCCATCGGCTCATCCATAATCCCCCCTAGCTTATCGACTAAGCCAAGCATGTCATCAGCCGAGACATACTCGCTATGGTGATTCAGTCCAAACTTCTTAACAACGATATCTATGTATTCTGACTCATCGTAACTTTTCTCATTGAAGTAAATCGAGAAACTATTAATCGGCTTACCCATCTGCTTGCAGGCTACAGCAGTAACCAAACTTGAATCAAGTCCACCACTAAGGAAAACTCCTACTGGTACATCAGCCTGCAAACGCAGACGTACAGCATCATTCAATAATTTATCGATATCATCAATCGCCTGCTCTTCACTAGTCACCGGGCTGCCATGTAACTGCGGGCTTGGGTAATTCCAATAGAAATCCTTATAGATATGATCCTTAGTTAGAACCATAAACTGACCAGCTTCAAGCTTATAAGTATCTTCAAAAATAGTGCAAGGACCAGGAATATACTCAAAGGTCATAAATTTATGCAAACCTTTGGCTGAGAGTTTCTTCTTGAAACGGGGGTGCTTCACTAATGACTTGAGCTCAGAAGAGAATACAATATCACCTTGATCCAAGTAGTAAAAGAGCGGTTTTTTACCAGCACGATCCCGTGCCATCACCAGCTCTTGCTTGCGTTTGTCCCAGATAGCAAGCGCAAACATACCATTGAAGTGAGCAAAGCAATCAGTGCCATGCTTGCGGTACATGGCAAGAATAATTTCAGTGTCAGATTTAGTTTTAAACTCATAACCATCTTTAACTAGATCGTCTTTGAGTTCTTTGTAGTTATAAATCTCACCATTGAAGGTGATAGAAAGCTCACCCTGCACCTCGGTCATTGGTTGCTGACCATCACTCAAACCAACAATACTCAAACGAGTGTGACCAAAACTTACAGCGTCAACATGGTGTTGCCCCCACTCGTCAGGACCACGGTGTGACAGCACGTCACACATAGCAGTTATTACTTGCGATTTATCATAATCGCTCTCGTTAAAATTAGTGAATCCTGCAATTCCGCACATACGCAACAATTAAGAAGCCACGAAAAACTTCGTAGCCACTCAGAACCTTCAAGGGTTCTCCAGGACTAATGGTAACAGCTAAAACTAATACTGAGAACCAACTGAAGATAAACGCATTATTTTTCTTCCAATAAATGCTGCTCTAATTTTTCAGTAGATCTCTGCCAGCTCAGCTCCGCTAGAACTGACCTACTTATACCCACCTCAATGCGAGCAGGGTCATGATAAAGATCTCTCAAGAGTTCAACATACTCCTTAGGACTATTAGTTTGCATAACATAGCCGCGGCGAGTCTCCTCAATAAAAAACCTAGTATCAGGAATATCATTCCCAAGAACATAAAGTCCAGAAGCTAGTGCTTCAACTAAGACATTAGAAACACCTTCAACTAAACTTGGGAAAATCAAAACATCACAGATTTCATAAAACTTAGCCAAGCTTGCTTTGTTAAGCCACTTGAGCATTGTCACCTTGTCCTGCAAACCATATTCATAGATCTTCGATTTGAACAAATCAAGATCAGGCCCATCACCAACCATATAAAGATGGAGATTTAGATCGGGAGTTTCTTTCAAAATCTCTGGCAAGACCATAAAGTTCTTTTGGCTTTGGACCATACGTCCAACAAACAAGAGCTTCAATTCTTCACCAACAATTTTGGGTTTGTACAAATCAGTATCCAAACCATTAGGAATATTGATGGCTTCCTTCTCTTCATCAAGTAGCTTGTCGGTTAATTGCTTCAAGTAAGCGCCATTGGTGAAAACATGCTCAGCTTCTTCTAGAATCCGATCGGTGAGTGGTTGCAAGAAACTATGATAGAAACTAGTAATGTGGACAAAACCTGGTATATCACCACCACGAGCAAAAACACTAAAGGGTACATCAAACCAAGCTTTGAGTGCTAAGCCAAGCAAACCAAAGGGACTGACAAAAAATATCAAAGCATGGTCAGGTCTAAACCTATCAACAATAGAGCCCAAAGAGAAAAGGGCAGCAAAGATAAAGAAGAACATTTCAAAGGGATTAGATTTATGAGCATGGTGGCGCTTGGCTGATAGCCTGATAATAGTCACGCCATTTCTAGTCTCACGTTCTGCTAAGTTTTTGTAACCCGCAGTCATCACTATCACCTTGTGACCCATCTTGGCTAATTCTTCAGCATAGTGACCAGCAGCATTAGCAGCACCACCACCGACTGGCGGAAACTCATGACTAATAAGTAAAAAGCATTTGCTATCTGTCATCGCGTACGACTAAAATACAATTCGTTATTCAATAAACCATTGTGACATTTCAATTTCTCTATATTTAAACCTTGAAATTTGAGGAGGTTAAACAAAGCGTCAGACTTAGCGTACTCGTAAGGATAGCCGCCAAGCCAATCCTTGATATCAACTGACCAAGACATACCACGTAATTGTTTGTGGTTCTTGATCTGCTGGATCGGATTACGCAAAGTCAATAAGTAAACTAAAATCATTGCCGATTGAGCAGCAAGATCAATCAAGCCCTGAATAAAACCTGGCATGCTCATATAGAATTTTTTCTCCCAGAGCCAAAGCTTAGAATTACCTATACGTCCATCTGGCATAAACTGGAAACCATCTGCTTCGTTGTAGATTGCTATATAGAAACCACCACCCTTGGCAACTCTAGCAGCAGCATTATCAATTGCTTGCCACATAGAACCAGTGTGATGCAGCACTCCCCAAGAATAAACAAAATCAAACTCACCCAGTGAGTTCATAAAATCTTGATCCAATACTGAACCTTCAACTACTTGCCAATCATCAGGTGAACCAAGTGATTCATGCAGCTGACGACAACAAGCCACTGAGTTAGGATCAATATCCATACTGACAATTTTGCTAGCTCCAAGTTTACGCGCAGCCAGTGAGAACAAACCACTACCACAGCCAATATCCAAGAAGGTTTTGCCAGCAAGAGCGTCCTTACCACAAAAGACCTCTAAGGATTTAACTGCTTCAGCAACTCGCTCCTCATTGAGGTGCTTATCAATAAAGCTTTGCCAATTAGATCCAAAGCCAAAGGCTTTCTCGCCAGTAGATTCAACTATAACTTCCGCGCTCATCTCTGCTCAATTGAAACATATTCTTGCTCATTTGCGCCAGTATAAATCTGTCTTGGTCTGAAAATCTTCTTAGCACCACTATCACGCTGTTCTTTCCAGTGAGCTAACCAGCCAGGAATTCTACCAAGAGCAAACATCACAGTAAACATATCTACTGGAATATTGAGAGCTTTGTATATGATTCCAGAATAGAAATCAACATTAGGGTAAAGGTTACGACTAACAAAGTATTCATCCTTAAGCGCTTCTTCTTCAAGTCCGCGAGCAAGGTCAAGTAGTGGATCATTGATACCAAGCTTGCTAAGAACTTTCTCACATGATTGAGCCAAGATCTTAGCGCGAGGATCAAAGTTCTTGTAAACTCTATGACCGAAGCCCATTAACCTAATATTTGTCTTCTTGTCCTTAACTTTAGTCAAGAAACTCTTGTAATCATCACCACTGGCCTGGATACCATTAAGCATCTCTAATACCGCCTGGTTCGCGCCACCATGAAGTGGACCCCAAAGAGCAGAAATGCCAGCAGAAATTGCTGCATAGATACTAGCACCTGAACTTTGTACTGTACGCACTGTAGAGGTAGAACAATTTTGTTCGTGATCTGCATGCAAAATCAATAATTGGTTTACAACCCTAACAATATCCGGATCAATTTCATACGGCTCAGTAGGAACTGCAAACATCATATTGAGGAAGTTTGAACAGTAAGTTAGTGAGTTGTCTGGGTAAATCAATGGTTGACCGATTGATTTTTTATAAGAGAAAGCTGCAATAGTTCTCAACTTAGAAAGAATACGAATGATATCAAGATCAACTTGCTCATCATCCGGCGTATCGTAAGACTTAGGATAGTAAGTAGAGAGTGAACAAGTCATTGCACTCAAGATTGCCATCGGGTGAGCTGAACTTGGGTAGCCGGCAAATAAGTGAATCATGTCCTCATGCAATAAAGAATGATTAGTTAAACCTGTTGAAAATTCTTCTAGCTCTGCTTTGTTTGGCAACTTGCCATAAATTAATAAGTAAGCGACTTCAACAAAGGTAGATCTTTCAGCCAAGTCCTCGATACCATAACCTCTGTATCGAAGTATTCCTTTTTCGCCATCAATGAATGTGATTGCACTTTGGCAGGAGCCGGTGTTAACAAAACCATTGTCCAATGTGATCATTCCGGTTTCTTTGCGCAGCGCTGCAATATCGATTGCCTGCTCGCCCTCGCTACCTTCAATAATCGGGCACTGTAAATCCTTGCCATCAATATTAATTTGTGCACTTGCTTGTGTCTGAGTTTTTGCGTTCATATATCTAATCTTCCCATAACTGAGATTTTTGATCTATTAAAATAGACCAAAGCCTCTTATCATGAATTAATCCACAGTGAGACAATACATATTTCTCCATCATTCATACTAGTTCCAGACCCGTCTGATACAATGATGGAGTTTTTTGAGGAGAATATTGTAACAATGGCAAAAAGAGATCAATGGGGAAGTAGTTTTGGATTTTTGATGTCGACTGCAGGTGCAGCGATTGGATTAGGGAGTATTTGGCGCTTTCCGTATATGTGCGGACAAAACGGCGGTGGTGCTTTCATCATCGTTAATATCATCTGTGTTGCGCTCATTGGTCTGCCGGTATTAATTTCAGAACTTGCAATTGGCCGCAAATCAAGGATTGGTGGTGCTAGTGCCTTTACGGCATTGGTCAAAGACCACAAACCTATCTGGTATGGTGTCGGTCTCATTGGTTTGACCACTGGTTTGGTGATCACTAGTTACTACAGTGTCATCTCTGGTTGGTCACTTGAGTATCTCTATATGTCACTCACTGGTGCAATTAGTGAACTCAACGGTTCTAATACCCAAGAATATTTCTCTGCACTTACTGACTCTAATCAAAGGCAAATTATTTGGCACTTAATTTTCACCGGCGCAACTGTCTTTATTTTGCTCGGAGGTATCAGTGGTGGTATTGAAAAATTCAACAAAATCTCAATGCCTACTTTATTTGTTTTGCTTCTTGGTCTTGCTGCTTACTCGCTTAATCTTGAAGCTCAACACGCAGCTGAAACTGGTGGACAAATTGAATCACTGCGCTTCATGTTTATTCCTGACTGGTCTAAGTTCACCATGGAGTCTGTCTTCCGCGCTCTTGGACAAGCAGCCTTTGTACTAAGTATTGCGATTGGTACTATGGTTGCCTATGGCAGTTACCTCGATTCCAAGGAAAATATCACTAAGCTTGGTGGTATCGTCGCCGGCATGGTAATGATGGTAGGTATCATCTCTGCGATGATTGTTTTCCCAATTGTTTTTGCTAATGGTCTTGAAGTTAACGCTGGTACTGGACTTGTGTTCATCACCCTGCCTGCACTGTTCTCGCAGATGCCACCCTTCATCGCACCACTATTTTATATACTGATATTTTTTGCGGCAATGACTTCTTCAGTTTCATTATTGGAGCCAGCAATCAGTTATTTGGTTGATGAATTCAAGTTCTCACGTCACTTTGCTTGTTTCACTGCTGGTTTAACTAGCGCAAGCTTAGGTATTGTTTGGATTGGGAGCAGTAGTCTTGAGAAAACTGGCCTGTTTGAGAATGTAGACAACTTTATTTCAAATATCATCATTCCAATTGAGGCAATTGCAATTACTATGTATGCTGGTTGGTTCTTAAGTCACTGGATCTCACGTAAGGAAATGAAGCATATGCCAAGATGGTTCTACCAACTTTACGTTATCCTTTGCCGCTATGTAGCTCCAGGAGCAGTTGGTGCTATCTTGCTTAAGCAATTATTCTTCTAAATAGCTAGCTATTTTCTTAGAAATCTCAGTACGAGTTTGCTCTCGCCAGATCCAATCGTGATCAGCACCTGAATAAACTTTCAATTCCTTATTACTATGAGGAATCAGATCTAAATATAGAGGCAGAGCATTATTATCAACCACAGTATCACCCTCAATTTTAAACATCAGTACTGGTGAATGAACCTGGGGCATTTGTTTTTTGCATGCAGCACGCATCTTCAAAACTTCAAGCAGTAAAGTCTGAGTGACTTCTGAAACTTTAAGTGGATCACCTTCTGTAGGATCTGGATATTTTTTAGGAGATGGTGGCAGTGTGACATAAACATCATTACCAAGAATAAATTTATCAATGACTATCTTACGGATTGTTGACCAAAAGAAGCCGGGATCAAAAGTATCAGAGGCACCCTTGAAACCAGGCACCGAGAGAATCAATTTATGATCTTTAGTTAGACTAGGCATCATTGCTGCAATCAGTGCACCAAGACTATGCCCCATCACTGTGATTTGCGCATCTGGCTCATTAGCTATTAATTTTTGAAACTCAGTATCAGCTGCCTCTATCCATGTTTGGAAACTCTCAACATGTCCCTTGGTAAACTGACTAGAACTTGAAACTAAATTATGGTTCTTACCAAAACCAGGTAAATCAAAACTAGCAAAAGCAATATTATGCTTGGCAAGTTCATCAGCTAAATTTTTAAACCAGCCACTATGCCCGCCTAATCCATGAATTGCAAAGATTATGTGTTTGTGTTTACTCACAAGTGAATTATACCCTTCAAGATTGGCACATGGTCGCTTTGCTCCCTGCGTATGGCACTACGTGCCTGCAAATGCTACGCTGCTGACGCAGGCGAAGCCATAAGCAGGAGCGTTAGCTACATATGCAGGGAGCAAAGCAACCATATGCCAGAAACCTAAACCTTAACCGTCGCTACCGAATCCGAATTCTTATACAATTCCAATGCAAATCGCCCACATGCATGAGACAACATATTACAAGCTAGACGAGGATACTTGCCATCAAAGAATCTAGCAACAAAATCAAAGACACTCTCCAAGAGGAAGAAGCCACCAGAGATTTTTTGCAAACTATTTTTACTGGCTAGCATCGCCCAGTCAAATAATGGTCCAGAAAGATCACGTAGTGGACCAAAGATACCTTCTTTACCAGTAAGGATATAACCAACTGAAGCAACCGCTGAACCCAAACTACTCAAGAAGGCATGATGCCCCTGGGTTTCCTTAGTGAACATAGTGCCCAATGGATTTTTGGCAAATTCTTTCATCAAGGTACCAAGCATCTTAGATACTTCTTTAAAGCCAGTACGGAAGTCAGGGAATAAACCATCTTTATACTTGTGGTTGAGACGAGGATCGGTAGCTACCCAAAGTTGATCCAAACCTGTTGGCAAGCCACGAAGTAAGTAAGTGTACTTGAGCTTACCAAACCAAGGGAAGATCATCTCACCCAAAAATCCAAGCACCATAAATGCATTCTTTTTCTCACGTCCATTAGCCATACCACTTGCCCCATAGAACATGAAACTCAAATTGAGAATATTATTGACGGTCTTCTCAACAAAGTTCTTAGTCTTATCACCAAGTTTCATCAAAATCAATGGAGCACCAATTAAATTAGCCAGCAAAGCTGCCCAGCTTGAGTAACTGGCAATCTTATCGAGGTTCTTCTTCCACTGCGGTGCTTGATAGCCTGGCTCATCTGGCTCTTTGACATCAGATAAACGCTGCAACTGCTCTCGCAAATCAAGCATAGGCGCAGCCGGACCAGCAGCACTTGGCTCCATTTCAGGGCCCGGCACGGCATGGTCCATCGCAGCTCTATCTGCAATAGCACTTGTTTCAGTCATATTTAGCCCTGCGTCAATACGCAAAGACCTATTAATTATACAATACTAGTTTCGATAAGATAGCGTAGCCCGTAACTAACGCCAAAACCCAATAAAGCACCGGCAATTACTTCTTTTGGGCTATGACCTAGTAATTCCTTGAGTTTTGCTCCACTGAGTTTATGCTGTTCAGACAACAATTCTGAGACAATTTGATTAAGCACTGCTGCTTGTTTACCCGCCGCTCTTCGCACGCCAGCGGAATCATACATAACTACAACCGCAACACTAATTGCAATGGCAGTGATTGTTGAGCTGAGACCTTCAAGCAAAGCAACAGTCGTCGCCATTGCCACCACTGATGAACTGTGACTAGATGGCATACCACCTGTGGTGAATAGCATGCGCAAATCAGCACTACGATGTTGAATTGCAAAAAGTATAGTCTTAAGCACCTGAGCAGAGACGTTGGCTATCACCAATGCCGTCATTACTTCGTAACCGTTCCCATTAATGCTCTCGAGAAATGACATAGTCTGCAATTGCTCCTAAGTGTTCAGAGTTTGGAATCACTGCCAAAGCTGCTTTGGCTTCAGCAACAAGTTCCTTTGCAATTATAGCTGCTTTGTCCAAACCATAGTAAGTGACGAAAGTAAATTTATTTTGCTCCAAATCCTTACCAGCTGTTTTGCCAAGCTCTTCGCTACTAGCGGTTTGATCCAAAATATCATCGGTAATCTGAAAGGCTAAGCCTATATTATGAGCATAATTAGTCAAAGCCTCAACTTGCTGCTGGTTAGCATTGACGATGCGAGCAGCCAGTACTACAGCAGCTTGCAAGAGCGCACCAGTCTTAAGGCTTTGCATCAATTTAAGATCATCAATAGTTTTATTTTCAGACTGTGGCAATTCTAAATCCATTGCCTGCCCAGCAATCATATCCTCAATTGCTTGCACAAAATCATTAATAATCTCTGGCTCGATTTTAGCTTCAAGTAAAACTTGCACTGGGTAACAAAGCAAAGTATCACCGGCAAGCAAAGCAACAGCATCACCATAGACTTTGTGATTAGTTGGCTTACCGCGGCGCAAGTCATCATTATCCATGCTCGGCAGATCATCATGAATCAAAGAACCGCAGTGCACCAATTCTATAGCAAGCGCAAGTGGCAAAGCTGGATTTTCAGCGACTTCATAATTTTTTTGAGTAATTGCTTCAGCTACTAATAAAGCGAGAATTGGTCTGAGTCGCTTGCCACCATTACTAACACTATATTGAATTGACTCTAATGATTTGGAGCGAGCAAAATTATTCAAGCTTGTTGACTTCATTTGACGGCTAAGCTCTAAGTCAATGGCTGACTTGTAATCTTGAAGAACTTTATTTAAATTAGCTTCCTTTACAGGCACCTATTAATACTAGCACCCAGTGCCGTCATTACGACTCACTGTCATCCTGAGGGAGTGAAACGACCGTCAGGATCTCATCGGTTCCATATCGAGATCCTTACGTCGTCTTCGACTCCTCAGGATGACAAGTTAGAACTCGATAACTGTAGCACCCCAGGTTAAACCGGCGCCAAAACCAACAAGCCCTAGCTTCAACTTCTGCCCCGGCTCCCGTTTAATCTGCCCAAGTTCATAAGCCTCATCAAAAGCAATCGGAATACTAGCGGCACTAGTGTTACCATAGCGATCAATATTACAAATAAATTTCTCCATTGGAATTTTGAACCTACGAGCAGCCCCCTGAATAATTCTGATATTGGCTTGATGCGGCACAAAGTAGTCTATCTCTTCTGGCTTGTAACCAGATGCTTCAATTGCCTGCTCCAAAGCTTCAGGCACTGCTTTGACTGCAAACTCGTAGACAGCCTTGCCGTCCATATAGACCATTTCTGGTTTAGCTTTGATATCAGCTTCTGCAACTGGATACTGATTAGCAACTGATTTAACATAGAGCGAACAATCAGAGTCACCTCGTGACTTGATATAGAAAGGATGGAAAGCATCCTCAGCCTCATCACAAGCACTGACTATAGCGGCTCCCGCTCCATCACCAAAGATTACTGCAGTGGACCTATCTGCCCAGTCAATATACTTGGACATTAGATCAACACCAATGACCATAATATTCTTGAATTGACCTGAGTGAATATAGTTATAGGCAGTATTGAGAGCAAAGATGAATCCAGTACAAGCCGCTGACATATCAAAAGCAACAGCATTACTTGCACCAAGTTTGTCTTGAATCATACAAGCGGTAGACGGAAATAAATAATCGCCAGTTGCAGTCGCGCAGATTATCAAATCGATATCCTCGGCAGCAAGCGAGCCACCTGAATATTTTTCAACTTGATCGAGTGCTGATTGAGCAGCTGCTGCTCCTAGATCAATTGCACCTTCACCCTTCTCAGGATCAGCAATTCTTCGTTCCGAAATTCCAGTTCGTTTACTAATCCATTCATCATCAGTATCAAGAAATTGAGCAAGGTCATCATTGGTGACCACGCGTTCCGGCACAGCTCTCCCCCAGCTGATAACTTTCGCTCCAAATCTTGAACTCATGCTAAATATTATAGCAAAAACTGACACCGGTGTCAGAATTAACATAATCCAAGCCCTAATAGCTAGAAAAAGATTGGTGATATACTAATGCCATTAGCTCTTGACACAGAGCTAGTTGTTTATGCCATGACCACAGACGATCAATTAACCAAAGCCCAACAAGCACAAGCACTACACAAATTGTTGGCACAATACAAAAAAACCCAAGATAAAAAAATCAGGGATCAAATAGTTGATCAAAACTTCAACTTGGTTAAGAAGATTGCTCATGGTCTAGCGCGAAGAAGTACTGACCCGGTAGATGATTTGATTCAAATTGGTTCAATTGGTTTGATTAAAGCGATTGATTATTTCAAACCTGAGGCTGGTGCAAAGTTTACAACTTATGCGACTCACTTGATTACTGGTGAGATTCGTCACTACCTGCGTGACAAGACCTCGATGATCCGTGCACCACGTGAACTACAAGAACTGAGTTTCCGTATCAACAAAATTATTCATAAATTGCGTACTGAATTTGGACGTGATCCGACAGACCTTGAAATTGCTGAAGTATTGCAGGATGTCAAGAAGAATAAAATCACTGAAGCTTATGAAGTGGACCGTCGTCGTACTTTGGTTTCACTTGATCAAACCCTTACTAGTGGCTCGTCCCAGGACAATGATACTTTCTTAATTGATACTTTGATGGATATCAAGGAACACAAACGTACTGATACCCGCGAAGATTTCTTCATGGTCAAGGAGCTAATCACACAACTCAAAGAACCACTTGCTGAAATCATTGAACTAATTTATTTCCAAGATGTACCACAAGCTGAAGTTGCAGAGAGACTAGGTATTTCACAGATGCAGGTTTCACGCCGTCTCAAAAAAGCAACTGCAGCATTACAAGAACTAATGAATGGTAACGGTTCTGCCAGCATGTACAGCAAAGGTAGAGACATGTCTAAAGGTAGAACCAAACGCGTCTCGAGATCTAGCCTCGGCGCAAGACTCAAAGCTCAACAAGACGAAGATTAATGTCCGCTCAAACCAAAGAACAACTTAGTACTTCAGAAAGTTTACTTGCTGATATCGCAATCAAGGCTCAGCTTGCAGACTATAGTCCAGTCAAGGGCTGCATGGTCATTCGTCCCTATGGCTACGCCATTTGGGAGCGAATCAAATCTATCTTAGATCAAATGATCAAGGACACTGGACATGAGAACTGTTACTTCCCAATGTTAGTACCTGAAAGTTTCCTACAGAAAGAAGCCGAACATGTTGAAGGCTTTGCTCCTGAGTGTGCTGTTGTTACTCACGCAGGCGGCAAGGAACTTACTGAAAAATATGTACTCAGACCAACTTCTGAAACTATCATCAACCATATGTTTGCCAAGTGGATCGAATCCTACCGTGACTTACCGATGAAACTTAATCAGTGGGCGAATGTGGTACGCTGGGAAATGCGTACCAGATTATTCATGCGCACCTCAGAGTTTCTCTGGCAAGAAGGACACACCTGTCACTCAACTTGGGATGAAGCTCAAGAAGAAACTCTCACCATGCTTGGTGTCTACAAAACTTTATTACAAGACTACCTAGCAGTACCAGTAGAATCAGGTAAGAAAACTGAATCTGAAAAATTTGCAGGTGCCGAATCTACTTATACCGTTGAAGCCTTAATGCGTGATGGCAAAGCCTTACAAGCAGGCACTTCTCACAACTTGAGTCAAAATTTTGCTAAAGCTTTTGGTACTCAGTTCACTAATGAGAACAACCAACTCGAGTTTGCTTATCAAACCAGCTGGGGTGTAAGTACTCGCCTCATCGGTGCTGTCGTCATGGGGCACCATGATGATGTTGGTCTCATGCTGCCACCAGAAATTGCTCCCTACCAAGTTGTAATTATTCCAATCCTTAAGAAGAACAAAGACAACTCAGAGATTCTTGAGGCCAGCAAGGTGATAGAACAAGAGCTGCATGCACTTGGTATCAGGACCAAACTTGATAATCGTGAAACGATTTCTCAAGGTATCAAATTTAACGAATACGAACAAAAGGGTGTACCACTTCGCCTAGTAGTAGGAGCACGTGATCTTGAGCAGGGCATGCTTGAGCTGCATCGCCGTGATACTCAGAGCAAACACAAAGAAATTGCTCGTAAAGGAATTGCAGAACTAGTGGCAGGCTGGCTTAAACAAATCCAAACCGATATCTATAATAGAGCACTGGAGTTTAGGGCAGGACACACCACTACTGTTACTAATCTTGAAGAACTTGCTGCAGCTTTAGACAAACCGGGCGGTTTTGCGCGCTGCATGTGGAATGGTGACATCAAGCTAGAAAAAATCCTTAAAGACAAGCACAAGGCAACAATTCGCTGTATGCCAGATGAAACCAAGTTAGATTCAAGCAAAGATCCTTGTGTACTGTCAGGCAAAGTTTCAGGGGACAACACCGAAATTCTAATTGCAAGAGCGTACTAGATGAAACTCCGCTTATTAATTTTTCTCATTGCAGTCATACCAAGCGCTTGCTTTGCCGCCGCTGAGAATGGTTATCAAGCAATTCTTGACTTAGATCAAACTGAACTCAAAGAACAGAGCATCAAAAAAGGCGAAGAATTTATCCAAGCCACTAAAAAAACTCAAGAGGAAGAAGATTTAGACTACCGTTTTGTTAGCATTCGTAATGAATTTCATGAAAGCATCAAACTTATATTCAAAGACCCAGAAGGACAAATCATTAAGGAGCTCTACCTTAATGCCTACGAGAACTTAGATAAGCTTGCACTGGCAAAGGATGTTGATTACAAGCTCCATGTCATTAATGTTTATGGACAAGAATTAGGGACTTTGCGTGGTTCAATACTGGGCAAGAAAAAAATCAATATCAGCCCCTTTATGTTGGTTAAAAAATATAACTTCAAACAACCTAAAATTGAAATGATGGAAGAGCACAAAGCCCAATTAATTCTCAAACAAGAACCCAATAGACCGGAAGTGCAGGCACAAAAACTCAAAGAACAAAAAATTGAGAAGGAATCAATTGATAGATCAATCAAAATCGCCAATATCAGTAGTAGCAAAGTACATATAGATATAGTTGAGCCTAATAATGAATCAATTGGTGCGGGCTGGACTATCAAGAATGATATTTACGAAGCTCAGTTTCTCAAGTACAAACAAGAAGCCGTCAAACTTAGTGCCAAGGCAGAGTTAATTCTCAAAGTGGATAACAAAGAACGTATTCGCAAAACAGCCGGAGAGCTTGCTCTAGATCCACGCGGCAACTACGTCTGGTTTATAACTGATCCGTTATGACTTTCTACAACGCTGATCCCAGTCCTGAAGAGCTCGCCGAATGGTTTCATAATGCTCAGCGTCGCAATGCCATTCTGCCAGACCGCATAGAAGTTCGTGGTCACTATATCAGCATTGCCTGTTCTACCCCAGACTGCAAACATATTTTCAAACGCAAGCTATTACCGCAGCGTAACGATCCTGTCTACGTTTGTCCTCAATGTCAGTCTAGAATCTATGTACCTATCGAATGGTAGCTCTGGATAATTCTTAGTTATTTTAAATTCGGCTCTTGCTTGTGGCTTACCAACCAGAAAAGCTTCCGAAATTTTGCTAACTCTCACTCCCTCTCCCGATTGCTCGAATCTACTTCGCAGTCAAGCTGCTCAGCGATTCGGCTGCTAAGGGAACCCTCAGTCCGTGAGAGTTAGCAACAATTTCTCGCGCTTTTCTTAAACGCCAATAGGGTCGGCTAAATTCTCCTACCCTTGACCAGCAAAAGGTGAAGCAAAGACGCATCTCAAAAAAGGTTTTGGAGGACCGATTACATTCATCGATCCTCCAACAGCGAAGGACGCAGTGTTGATCGGATGAACTGATGCAGCAGCGGAGAGCGGTGCGAGCGTAGCTTTTTTGAGTGCGTACTTTGCAGAACCTTTGCGGCAATGCTAACTAGAGACACCGCTTAATTCAAAAACTCAAAATAACTAAGAATTATCTACAAAACAAAGTATAATAAAAGCTATGGGACAAATAGCAAGTTTAGTTTACCAGGCGATCGATATCTATGCCTATATGCTGCTAGCTTGGGTGATTTGTTCTTGGTTCCCTCAAGTGCAAAGTACCAAATTCTACGACTTCTTAGATCGAGTAGTAGGACCTTATGCCAAAATTTTCCGTGGTTTCATCCCACCGCTTGGCGGATTTGACTTCTCAGTAATTATTGCCTTTATTGCATTGCAATTTTTACAAAGAATAGTTGCTTCTCTGTTGATGCCAGCTCTATGAATTTCTATCTTTATTCCAGTGTCGCTTTTGTACTTGGACTTGCAATTGCAAAACCAATCATCGCAGCATTGATCAAACTCAAATCAACACAAAGCTTTAGAGAACAAGGACTTAAATCTCACATCGAAACAAAATCTGGCACACCTACTATGGGAGCTTGGATATTTTTACTACCAATCTTCATCACTGGTATCATAATCTACATCAATGATCCAAGTACTCAGCTACTACTGAGTTATGCTGCATTACTAGTTGGTACTGCACTAGGGGCTATTGATGATATTCTCAAAGTTCTTGGTTCTAATTACAAGGGTTTGGAATCCAAACAAAAATTACTGGTGCAATTTTTGACCAGTGTAGCGATTGCTTACTTTGCGGGCAGATATTTATTTTCAGTAATGGAATATGGTTTGCCGCAATGGCTGAGTATGCCAATTGGTTTGCTTTGGGCATTTGTAGTGATTGCCGGCACTTCAAATGCGATCAATTTAACTGACGGTGTAGACGGACTGGCAACGACTCAATCGATACTGGCATTTGCCGGGCTTGGCACCATGCTGCTCTATCAGCATGATTATAGTTTGGCTCTGCTTTGTTTCACTACTATTGCAGCCCTTGCTGCATTTTTGTGCTTCAATCTCTATCCAGCCAAGGTTTTCATGGGCGATACAGGCAGTCTAGGCTTGGGGATGCTACTTGGAGCCATTGCCTATATTGCCAAATTAGAGTGGTACCTCCTTATATTTGCACTAGTACCAGTAGTGGAGACCCTCTCCGTAGTAGCTCAAGTAGCCAGTGCCAAATTAAGCCGTAAATTTCTCGGAAAGGACATCAGACCGCTAAAAATGGCGCCATTACATCATCATTTGGAGCTCTGTGGCTGGAGCGAAACTAAGATAGTTTTAATTTTATTCGTGATACAAATCACAATAACAGGCTTATTTTGTGGCATAAAATTGCTATGAGCAAAAAGTCTTTACTTATAGTATTTTTAATTGCATTATTTTTACCAATACAGGTAATGAATGTTGTAGCGAGTACCACCGATACGGTTACTGAAACACCTTCAGTGAGTGACCCTGTTAGTGAACAGACCGGTACTAAGCTTGCAGATGTGACGGGAGTAGTTTTACTCAAAGCACAACGCAAAAAATTCCCAGACAATTTGCTTAACTTATTCACCGGTTCTAGTGGCAAATTGCCAAAACAGAGAAAACTAAAAGTAAGCGGTGAATACAAGGGTGGTTCAGTAGTAACAGTGGTTGAAGTCGCCAAAACTGGTGAACCAGAGTTTAGTTTTGAGATACCTGTGATTTCTAGCGTTATGTCTAGTACAAGCACTAAACTGGTCAAAGAAACTAGTAAAGTTGAAAGTGTCACTATGACATTTACTAATGCTAACAACGTAGCAAGCGTTGTTGATTCAGCTAGTCATAAATTTATCAGCAAATCTACCAGCAAACGCCTTAGTAACAAAGCTACAGCCAGTGGTTCTTTCACGCAGCAAGGTGCCAAGGGCAGGTTTGCACTTAAGTTAGATTTTGATATCGAGTAAACCTTCTATAGATAGCCTTAATATTTGTATGACATGATAACTCCTGTTTGTGCTATTCTCTAGTGCGAGCCCACAGGGCTCCAGAGCCAAATAAGAGGTAGGTGATGAGACTTGGCAGAAGTAAAAGTACATGATGGTGAATCAATAGAGGCCGCACTTAGACGTTTTAAGCGTGAAGTACTCAAGGCTGGCATTATTCTTGAAATCAAGAAACGTAAACATCATGAAAACAAACGTCAACGCAAGAAGCGCAAGAAAGAAGAATCTAAGCGCAAAGCGATGATCACCAACAAATTCAACCGTTAATTTATTAACACGTCATTGCGAGGGGCTTGCCCCGAAGCAATCCAGTCTATAGATTTAAACCATCCACTAGATTGCTTCACTCCGCTTGCAATGACCGGGAGTCACAAGAGTGCTACAAAATCACAGCAGTCGACTGGAGGCAAAGCACCTCTCTAAGTCCTACAATGGTCGTAGGGTGGTGGATGACGTCTCCTTTTCGATTGATCAAGGTGAGATAGTCGCCTTGCTGGGACCCAATGGTGCTGGTAAAACGACTAGCTTTGACATGGTAGTCGGACTAGTTGCACCTGATGCTGGAGTGATTGAACTTGACGGCATGGATATTACAGCAAGCAAGATTCATGACCGTGCTCATATGGGTTTGGGTTACCTAACCCAAGAACCGAGTGCCTTTCGTAATTTAAGCGTGCGCGATAACTTAGCTTTGGTACTTGAACTGCATGGTTATGATGCTGGTGAGCGCAAACAACGCAGCCAAAAAATCCTAGAAGAATTTGGTATCTTCCATCTCAAAGATGCACTGGCAATTAGTTTGTCTGGTGGTGAGCGCCGCCGCCTAGAGATTGCACGAGTGCTAGTTACTGACCCAAAATTTATTTTATTAGATGAACCCTTCACTGGAATTGATCCAATTGCAATCAATGAAATCCAAGAAATTATTCACGACCTTTGTAAGAAGAAAAACATTGGTCTACTAATTACTGACCACAACCCTGCAGCAACACTTTCAATCACTGATAGAGCTTATATCATGCGCGACGGAAAAATTATTCGTGAGGGCAGTTCTCAAGCAATTGCCAATGATGAGCTGGTCAAGGAACATTACCTCGGTGCCAACTTCCGCTTATGAATCAAATAATCTGATATAGTCAGTAAAACGATAGAGCCTGTTCTTTCTTTGTAAAGTTACTTCATCAATAATTCCCAAACGCATAAAATCACTCAAATACTTATTAGCAGTAGGATGAGTCACCCCTAATTCCTTGACAATATCTTCATAGTCAAGAACTGGTTGGCTAAAAAATATTGCAAGTATTTGCTCTGCAGTTTTGGCTCTACTACCAAGGCTCGCAATCCGCTCCTCAATATTTAACTTAAGTGCAAGAATCTTGGTGACAATACTCTTACTATTTTGCGTAGTTTCAATAAGCCCTTGCAAAAAGAACTTCAGCCATTGATCTAAATCACTCCTAGTTCTAACCAAGCTTAGTGAATCATAATAACGGTTCCTATTCCTCTCAAAGAAATCTGATAAATACAAACATGGTCTAGTAATGATCTCTTTGTCAATCAAATAGAGTGTGATAATGAGACGACCAATCCGACCATTACCATCCAAAAAAGGATGAATGGTTTCGAATTGATAATGCAGAATTGCAGCCTTGATTAAGTGCGGCAACGCTAGTTGATCATTGTGAATAAAGTCCTCGAAGTCCTTGATCAAACTAGTCATCTGATCCTGGTGTGGCGGCACGAAGGAAGCATCTTGTAAATTAGAACCACCAATCCAGTTTTGAGATTTTCTAAATTCACCGGGAAGTTTTGATTCTCCTCTAACACCTTGCAAAAGCGTATAGTGGGCTTCTTTGATCAATCTTGCCGAGATTGGTAATTTTTCCAACTTTGCAATTGAAAGATTGAGAGCTTCAATATAGTTCTTGACCTCTTGCCAATCATCTCGCTTTTCAAGACTAATTTCATCCTTTGGTGAAACTGCTTCTTCAACATTGGTTTGAGTACCTTCAATTTGACTTGAGCTTACAGCTTCTTTAACTGCATACATATGAATAAACTGATTAGCGTCAGGTACAAATTCAAAGAACGCGTTTAGTTCACCAAGCTCACGGCTTGCTTCTTCTAGTAGCAAATCAATACTCTGATCCTGCCACTGATAACTTTGATTAATGCAACTAGGCAAAAAATATTCATAATCAAGCTCAGTTTGGCTCTTAGAAACCTTGTGTTTTTGGTACTGTCCAGAATGAAAATTTTGGCTCATTTCTTTACATAGACCTCAAGCATATGTAAAATTATACCCATTTTCTTACATTCACGCCAATTAAATGTAAAAAATAAGCCCATTTCTTACATTTAATTGGCGATACTTTGATTATAAGCCTCAATTATTGCTGCATTGACCGGTTCAGAAAGTTCTATCAATTCTAGGTCTTGTTTCTTGCTACTGCGCAAGCCACTACCCTTGGACATTAATGACCACTGCTGCACGTATGCTAAATAAGGATCGATTGGCTTATTAGCATCAGCTAGTGGGCGAGCGACCGTTAGCTTGGGACTAAAGCTACTTTGTTTAAGTTTACGGCGATAAGCTTGCTTGTCCTCAGCAGAAATTGAATCTATCTGATCAAGAAACTTAGGATCACCACTTAAGAACCAATTCCCATCAGCATCTTGTCCAGCGCTATGAAAATCAATTTCTTGGTAATTTAAATCACTTGAATTGGTGTTTGCCGCCGAGTGCACTTGTGAGGGCAAAACTAGCATCTTAAATCCTTGGGCTTGCTGCAAGCCTTCAGCGACTTGATGGAAGAGTTGCCCCATACGCAAACCTTCTTTAATTGGAATAAATTTATCTGCAGCGTAGCAATCTTGGAACTCAGCCTCTCGCTTAGTAATTTCAGCTTCAATCTCAGATTCTTTTTGACCTTTCATTTGGCGGCGCAGGTTTGGCGCAATGAGATTTTCATAAGCATCAATCACTGCAACAGCATTAGGGTTCTTATCAAAGTCACCGGTCTTAGGATCTTGATAGAAGACAGAGACTGTATGGTACTCTCCAGACTTAAGTGCCCCAAACAAATGTTTCAGTGGTTCATGTTGCATATCGATATCAGCAGAGTTAAACATCTCCCTGTACTTAGCTGCTGCAATTGATTTATTAGCTTTGCCGCAGAGGCGCAATGCCCAACCAAAGAGCTTATACAAAGTTCTAGTCACAGCATTAGAGCCACCAAAGACTTCACGCAAAGCCACTGGACCACGGTTGACTATTAATAAAGTTTTGCCATCTTGGCTCAGTACTGCATTATCGTACTTAGTTGCTTTGTCATTGATTTCAAATCTATTGAGTAAGGCTTTGAGCTTGTCATCGGGAGCAGTATCAGATTTGAGCTTGCTAAAACCATAATCGTCAGCAATCTGATCAGGTTTAGCATGCAAAGTTTCAGTATCTAATGGCACTGGCTTAGCTTGCTCGCTAGCGTTTACTGCCGGCTGATTGGCTATTGCATTAGTAACAGGATTTGATCGACTTAAAGCTGCAAGCATTATGTAGTCATTGCTACCGAAGATTTTTCTTCTCTAGGACTTGGAGCAGCACTCGCTTGCTCTTCAGCAGGTTTATTTGGTTGTAATAAACCATTGAGATGTTCAAAAGTTTTGGTGTTACGCTGGACGGTGTCCATCAACTTAGTTTGCATATCTTCAGTCAAATCACTTGGACTATTGGCAATATCAAACAAAGTGTGCCCAGCGACAAACTCAGCAAGATCACGAGCTGGCAACTCTTTACTCGCTGTATCTTTGTTTCGAATGATACTAGCTGCTGCAGTATGTTCCTGCAACTCACCATCAAGAATTTCAACAGAAGTCAGATTGACTGTCTCGTAGACATGATCCCTAGTTTGTACAAAGTCACCAGCAAAAGTATGATGCGGTGCAATGACAGTAACATCAGACGGCATGGTTTCAGCAAAGGTAGCTTGCAGCTCTTGACGTCTAGCCAGTTGATGGTTGCCTGTACCTAGAAAATCATCCTTGACATTTGGGTTTAGGTAAGTAGTACCAGCAATTATATAGTGATGTAGATCCTTAGCCTTGGCATCATCGACTCTCTGCTTGATTTGCTGAGCCAGTGGATTATCATCGCCACCAAAAGACTCAGCCAATTTTTCCATCTGCTCAAGTTGAGCTCTCATATTGTCAAAGATCTGAATTGCAACTGGTTGATTTTTGGTCTTGCTATTAGTACTCAAATCCCAGAGTACTGAACTAGTGTAACGTCCTTCATCGACTCCTTCACGGAAATGTGGCAAACCTGGACGCACTGAAATGTCTTCAGCATCAGGATCCTGTGGCATATAAGCTGACTTAGAAAACTTAGTCATAGTTCTGCTGTTAACAGTGCGCCACATATTTGGAATCCAACCAAAGACTGCACTAAAGAAACCATGTTTATCCATTGACTTTTCAAAGTTTTTACCAAAGTCAACAGTTAGCTTAACTTCAACATTTTTAGGATCGTCCTCTGTAGGTCTATTGGTCACTGCAACATGAGCATAGATAAACTCACCCTTGTCTCGATCTAATTCACTACCTAATCCTACTGCAGTCAGTACCTTACGAATTCTTCTTTGAGTAGCCTTATCAACCTCTTGACCATCTTGGGTCTTGAGAGTTTTGACTGCTTCAAGACTAGTGATCTCAGTGAACTTTGGCACTGCATTACTAACATCCGTAAATTCTTCCGGCTTGAGAGCCGTCTCATTAAGTTCTCTATTAGCTTCAGGATCATGAGTCCTTGTTGCTACTGGATTATTAGCTGCTGCCTCCGGGCCAATTAGATCGTTTACTGATTTTCCGCTTACACCTGCGACCATATTCAAAACTTCCTCGTCAATACGAATATACGCAATATCCTAGCATAAACTCGCTTGTGTGATAATTAAAGCTTATTATTACTAGGCATAAACCCTGATTACAAATTTAAGCATTACTGAATTTTTAAGCCTAGCGTTCGAACAGGTCATAACGCTAAAATTTCAGTCTTATGGTTACTAAATCAGATAAGGAAAAAACAGTTGAGGAGCTAAAGGACAAATTTAGCCGTGCTAAATCTGTCTATTCAACTAAGCAACTTGGCCTGAGCGTTGAGGAGATCACTAACCTTCGTAACGAAATCCGCAGTATTGGTGGTGAGTTCAAGATTGCAAAGAACACTCTATTTAGAATTGCAGCTAAGGGTACCCAGTTTGAAGAATTAGCTTCAGACCTCACTGGTACTACTGCTTTCTTATTCTGTTATGAAGATGAGGTTAGCCCTGCTTCAAAAGTAAAAGATTTTTCAAAAGAGAACGAAGACAAAGTTAGTCTTGAAGGTGCAAATATTGATGGTCAAACTTATGACCAAGCACAAACGACTAAGGTGATCAACCTTCCTGCTAAGGAAGTTCTTCTTAGTCAGATCGCTGGAATGCTGGTACAGCCTACATCACAGATTGCTGGAATGATGGGCGCGTCTGCTTCTGATATTGCATCATTATTGAAACAACTTAGCGAAAAGGGTGATGGCGCTAAGACTGTTGGAGAATTTTCTGTCGCTAGCGAAAACAAAACTGTGGAAAGTGCTTCTTCGGCTAGTGAAGAAGAAAGTAGTGAAGGGGAGAACAAGGAGTAAATAAATTATGGCTACAAAAGTAGAAGACGTATTAGAAAAATTATCGGAGCTTACGCTATTAGAAGCGGCTGAGCTTAAAGATGCAATGGAAGAGAAGTTTGGTATCACTGCTGCTTCTGGCGCGCCTGTAATGATGGCTGCTGCTGGCGGCGCTGCAGGTGGTGAAGCTGCTGCTGAGAAAACTGATTTCGATGTTGAGCTTACTGCTGCTGGTTCTTCAAAGATTGGCGTTATCAAAGCTGTTCGTGAGATCACTGGTCTTGGCTTGAAAGAAGCTAAGGAATTAGTTGAAGCTGCACCAAAAGCAATCAAAGAAGGTGTTGCTAAGGACGAAGCTGAAGATATGAAAGCTAAGCTTGAAGAAGCTGGTGCTACTGTAACTCTTAAATAGTAGTGTCATCCTGAGGAGCCGAAGGCGACATCAGGATCTCATGACCTAATTCTAGAGAAGCCCCACCAATTGGTGGGGCTTTCTTTTTGTATTGCTCTTTTAATTTCCAACCAAGGATGTTAAGCTTTGCTTCATAATCGCTTATGAATAAACAGCCATTGAATTCACAAGGAGGTGAATAGATGAACAAACCTGATGTTAAGGCATTTGCAATGCCTAGTATAGTAATCCAAGATAGTCTTCTGAATTATTAACGTAACTTCGTCATCCTGAG
>JAPPOW010000055.1:0-5338 GCA_028817775.1 Candidatus Melainabacteria bacterium
GTACTAGAATGACTAGGCAAATCCTTGCTGATATTGGGCTAGATCGCTTTTGCATTGGCTTTGCAAAATTCATATATAATTATATTAACCTATGGTTGGAATTAAAGTTAATCAACAGTCATTGCGAGGCTTTAGCCGAAGCAATCTAATGCATAGACAGGGTCTACCCACTGGATTGCCACGTCGACTTCGTCTCCTTGCAATGACCATAACAATTCTCTTGGCTCTGTGTTCTTGTTCCAGGTTGAGTGAAGATTTGCATCCTGCTCAAGATTTAGCAGCTCACGGACATTATGAGGAAGCGATTAGTTTACTTGATAGTTATAAGTCTCGTTCAAGTAAGAAATATAATTCACAATTGAGGCTAGAGTACGGGGAGCAAATACTTAAAGATCTGGATAGTGATCAGCAGGCTCGCTACCGCGAAGCCAAAACTTTATTTGAGCGAGCATTGGAGCTCGACCCCAAAAACACTAGAGCAAGAGTTCTATACCTGACAGTTCTTAAATTAATTAAAGAAGATGATCAAGCTTAGTCTGATATTCTTACTGGCCTATTTGTCTGGTGCTATTCCAAGTGGCTATTGGATGGGCAAAGCCTTTGGTATTGATTTGACTCAAGAAGGTAGTGGCAGTACTGGAGCCACTAATGTCTTGCGCTTAGTTGGTAAGTGGCAAGCTATTGTGGTTCTCATCGTTGATATCGGCAAGGGTTTTGTACCGGTCTACTTTGCTAAAGAATATATACTCTCCCACAGCCCTTGGTTAATTTTGCCATTAGCCATGGTGCCTATTTTTGCCCATAGCAAAAGTGTTTTTATTGGTTTCAAGGGTGGTAAGTCTTCAGCGACTGGTTTTGGGGTTTTGATTGCGCTTAATCAAATAGTAGCTTTGATTACTATTAGCACCTGGGTGTTAGTTGTTTGGCGTTCTGGTTTTTCTTCTCTTGGCTCTGTAGTTTCAATTCCACTAGTACCAATTTGGTTGTGGTTATTTGGGGAAACTCTGCCGGTGATTAGTTTTGGTATTGTGGCTTTTGTATTTATTGTTTTGATTAAACATAGGTCTAATATCACTAGACTCTTAAATGGTGAAGAGTTCAACTTCAAAAATTAGAGCTGCATTGGAAGCTCAATAGCTGCGTTATTTGAGCCCCCACTACAGCTCTAATCACCAGATCTATTTTAATTAATAATTAGTTCAACAAGTTGATCATATTTGATTCCAACAGCTTGAGCTTGAGCGGGCAAGTCACTAGTATTAGTCATGCCAGGCAAAGTATTAACTTCAAGTATATAAGGATTAGCAGCGTCAAGAATAAAATCTATCCGTGCAGGTCCAGAGCAGCCTAGTGCTTGGTAGGCTTTGAGGGCAAGTTCTTGGATTTGCTTAGTTTGCTCTTCACTAATTTGAGCAGGGAGAATAAATTCAGTCATTCCTTCAGTATATTTGGCTTGGTAATCATAAAATTCATTTTTAGAACGCAACTCTAGTAGCGGTAGTGCTTTGAGTTCCCCTTCAATTTTGATGATACTTGCAGTGATTTCGGTGCCAGAGATAAATCTTTCCACAAAAAAATTACTTAGGTCACTTGCTGGCTGCTGCTGGGATCCTGACGTCGCCTTCAGCTCCTCAGGATGACAGGCTGCAATTAAGTCAGCTTGGCGATCATATTTAGTGACACCAATACTAGAGCCGCCATCAATTTCTTTTAAGATTAATGGACCTTCAAGTTCAGTTTTCTTGCTGGCAATCTCAATAGCAGAGTAGCTTTCAAGTACTGGTAAATTATTAGCTTTGAGCAGTTCTTTAGTGGTAACTTTATCCATGCAGATTTTGCTTACTGAAGCTGATGAGCCAGTGTACTTAATTCCTTTGGCATCGAGCATTGATTGCAAGCCACCGTCTTCACCAAATTTGCCGTGAGTCATTAATACTGCAAGATCAATATCTTCTAGATTACTGATTTCTTCTATTGTGGAGAAATTAAAGAGCCCTGAATTCTTGTAACCCAGCCTGAGCAGGGCATCATAGACATTTTGTCCAGATCTGAGACTCACTTCTCTTTCTTGAGAGACGCCGCCAGCAAGGACGACTATTTTGGAATCTTTGTTCATTTGGCAATGCTCATGCCAAGTTTAGACATCAGCTTATGATCACGACTCTCACCAGCAAGCGGTGTGGTTAATAATTTATCACCAGTATGAATACTATTAGCGCCAGCAACAAAACAAAGTGCTTGCAATTCTTCTGACATAGTTGCTCTGCCGGCTGACAATCTAACTCGTGACTGCGGTAGCATGATTCTTGCAATTGCTACCATGCGCACTAAATCCATATTGTCAATTGGATCAGCATCCTCAAGTGGGGTACCTGCAATTGGAACTAGGACATTGATTGGCACTGAGCTTGGTTGTGGTTCCATGCTAGCTAGGCTTGCTAGCATGGATTTTCGATCTTCAATAGTTTCACCCATGCCAAGAATACCGCCAGAGCAAACATTGATACCAGCATCCTGCACTGCAGCAATAGTCTCTAATCTATCTTCAAAAGTTCTAGTGCCGATGATATTGGAGTAGTTCTCGCGTGAAGTATCAATATTGTGGTTATAGCTGTGTAAACCTGCTGCTTTTAATTCTTGAGCTTGCTCTGGCGTTAACATGCCTAAAGTAACACAAGGCTCCATGTCCATATCACGTACGCCGCGAATCATTTCTAACACTGATTCAAATTGTTGTCCTTCTGGAATTGATCTCCAAGCTGCACCCATGCAAAATCTGGTCGAACCTTGATCTTTAGCCTGCTTAGCTTCACCAAGTACCTTATTGACTTCTTGCAAAGCTTCAACTTTAAGCTCGGTATTATGACGAGCAGACTGAGAACAGTAACCGCAATCTTCTGGGCAAGCACCAGTCTTGATACTGCTTAAGGTGCAAAACTGCACTTCATTAGGGTTATTGAATTCTCGATGCACCAACTGTGCTTCGAAAATCAATTCAGGGATTGATTTTCCAAATAATTCGTTTATTTCTTCAAGAGCCTTCGCTTCAGACTGAAGCTGCTTCTTTCTTGGATTTTTTCTTAGATTTCTTGGACTTTCCGTTGTTGTTTGCATCACCAGGGATTCCTCGTTTGAGTAGAGGCACTATCGCAGAGATAAATGCTCGTCTATTGCCCTGTGATTTTATCACACACTCGGCTGAGTCTGGCTCGATCTCAAAATACTTAGAGGCAACTGCAATAAGCTCCTGTTTCATTTGCTCAACAATTGCTGGCGGCATTTGATACCTGTCATGGATCACCATTAATTTCATACGGTTGGTGGCGGCCTCACGGCTACCTTTATCCTTGATCCCGAATAACCACTGAATTATATTTTTCATTATCTAAACATCGCCTTTAATTTACCTACGATTCCAAGACTCTTGTTGAGGTCCATAAATTCTACCTCTTCGCCTAGTAATCTACTTGCAATATTTTTATAAGCTTGACCAGCACGTTTGTTGTTGGTCAGCACTAATGGTTCACCTTTGTTGGTAGAAACCACGATATCCTCATCGTCAGGTACTACACCAATCAGGTCAACCGATAAAATTTCTTGAATATCTTCAACCGTCATCATCTGATTGGTTTCAATCAAACCAGGTCTGACACGGTTAATGATTAGATTAATATCCTCAAACTGAGAGCGGCGAGCTTCAAGCAAGCCCACAATCCTATCAGCGTCACGTACTGATGACATCTCTGGAGTCACTACAATTAGTGCTCGATCAGCACCAGCGATACTGTTTTGGAAACCAGACTCAATTCCAGCTGGGCAATCAACCAAAACAAAATCGAAGAGTTTACGTAGATCTTCAACCAAGGTTTTGATTTGCTCCTCGTTTACTGCAGTTTTGTCACGGGTTTGAGCTGCAGCAAGTAAACAAAGATTAGGTAATTTTTTGTCCTTGACCAAGGCTTGCTTGATCTGGCAACTGCCTTCAACTACATCAACCAAGTTGTAAACAACTCGGTTCTCCAGACCCATCAAAATATCTAGGTTGCGTAAGCCGATATCCATATCGAGTACGCAAACACTTTTGCCCATCTTGGCAAGTGCCGCACCTATATTGGCTGTGGTGGTGGTCTTGCCCACTCCTCCTTTGCCTGATGTAACAACTACTACTTTTCCTGCGCTCATAATTTATCCTCTAGAAGTAACTCCTAATAATTATTTCATTGTTTTCTATTTTGACAAGCTCTGGTTGCATTGAGCTCCCTTGTTTGCCTGCTGTAAAAATCCCTAAGCCTGATTTTTTAGATTTAGCTTTACTAGCTTCCACTAAGCGATCAGCTATGCGTAACTGACCAGCATCAATTTGCATTGCCACGATTTTGGCATCAGTATCTCCGCCTGCTCCAGCATGGACCATGCCTCTAAGCTTGCCCCAGATAATGATATCGCCAGCTGCAATAATTTCAGCAGATGGATTAACATCACCCATAATAAAAACATTGCCCGGATACCTAATTAGTTGACCAGATCTTAAATTTGCCTCTACATATAAAGTTTCTGGAAGGGTGCTGGTATCAACGATTTCTTTTTCACTCGCTTCTTCAGCTTCTTCTTGCATCTTGAGACTTTCAGTTTTGGGCTTGGCTGAGGCTTCTTCTTGCCCGTTGCTTATTGATTTGATTGAAATATTGTTTTGATTGAGTCTAGATTTAACTTGATCAACAATTGCTCTTGAATCACCACCAATCTGATTGATATCAATATCTTCTGGTAAGATCAAAGAAACAGACGAGCCTGATAAAAACTCTGATGAGTCTTGAGTAAAGCTCTCTAAACTCTCCAAAAATTCATTTGAGCGCAAATCAAACTTAGATAAATCTAAGAAGGTACCTTTTTTGTTTTGTTTGATTGCTATTTTACTCATTTGGATAATATGCTCAAGCTTTCACTCCATTATATATGAATCGCGGGAACTTGCAAGTCTTTTGGACGTCGCCTTGTGCGTTATTGGCATTTAAAGTAGAATGAAGCTGTGATAAATGAGCAAAAATCCCTAAACTCACTCAAGGTCAAAGTCTTGCGACTTGTCTTGATATTGCTCTCTCTACTCTTGGGATATGTATTTATAAAATTTACCGCTCCTTTGCATGAAATTTTCTTTGCTTTTGCAACGGCTTTGCTGCTTACTTATTTATTAGCCAACCCAGTAAGTTTTATGGCTCGCTTTATTCGCTCGCGTGCTGTTTCGGTTGGACTAATTTTTCTTGCTTTTTTGTCTTTATTAGTTTTGATTGTTTATAAAATTACTCCGGTCATTGCTTTGCAGCTTAAAGCGCTCAAG
>JAPPOW010000055.1:5348-6512 GCA_028817775.1 Candidatus Melainabacteria bacterium
CCAATGTCGATAGTTTTTTGGTTAGTATCAATAATTTTTTGACAAGTAATTATGGTATTGAATTGCCTCTTGAGTATTTTGACAAAAATCTTTTGCTTAGCCAGTTAATGACTTTTCTTACTAGTCTTAATTTGCTTGGTTTTGGTGACACGGTTGGTGGTGTGATCTTTAACTCACTTACGGTAGTGGTCTTTATTGTGCTGACTGTGATTCTGAGTTTTTATATGTTAGTTGATGGTGATACAGCTTGGAACTTGTTCCTAGTACCTTTTTCAGAGAAGGTTAAAACTCATCTCATTTATATCAAAGAAAAAATTGATCGTTCTTTGCACGCATATATAGTTGGTCAATTTGAGATTGCCTCATTAACTTCATTGGTAATGTTGATTACTTATTTTGTTTTGGGAGTGCCTTACGCAATGTTGTTTGCTTTTGCGCAGATGCTTGAGATTATTCCTGTGTTGGGAACTTGGGTTGCAATAATTCCTTGTATTACTATCATCTTTTTCACTAGTGGTGTAGCCAAGGCTTTAGTAGCTTTTGCTGTTTACCTAATTTATAGTCAGTTTGTGCGTGATAATTTTGTGGCACCCAAAATTATGGGTAATGCCCTAGGCTTTCATCCACTTGCAATTATTTTGGCTTTGATTATAGGAGCAACCCTTAGAGGCGCTTTTGGAGTGGTTTTTGCTTTGCCAATACTAGCTATTGCTAGTGCTGTGGTTGATTACTTCGTTGAACTTAGAAGACTTAAAGTTAGAGTAAATAGATCCTAGTCGTCAGAGCTTTGTTTACTAATATTGATCAACGGTACTGTCGATTTCTTCTGACCAAGCATGGATACCACCACTCAGGTTATAAAGCTTATCGAAGCCATGGTTCGCTTGCAGCCAGTCAATAACTTTCTTGCTGCGACCTCCGTGGTGGCAGTGTACTACTACTTTGCAATCCTTTGGAATCTCTGCATGACGTTCAATTATTTCTGACATGGGAATTAATTTGCCGTCTATATTACAGAGTTCAAACTCTTGTGGGTTACGAACATCTATTAGGCAGAAGTCTTCACCTTTGTCTTTGAGTTCTTTAAGTTCATATACGCTGATTTCTTTTATTTCCATCTTTAATAATTAAAACTAATTTTAAAACAAGAACCATCTCCAAAGG
>JAPPOW010000046.1 GCA_028817775.1 Candidatus Melainabacteria bacterium
ATGTCGAGTCAGCTCAAAAAGATGCAAATAGTTTGGATGGTCAAGCTTTACCAGCGGAAGAACTGAAATTATTAGCTCAAGCAAGAGATCATATTGCAACAGTGGCTGATGAAATAGCCATGCTGCGTTTGCAGGAGGCAGAAATACGCCAGCAGCGTAAGGCCGATGAACAAGCACGTAGTGCTGAAGCCAGAGCCATTAGAGAAGCCAAGGAGGCAGAGGCTCAGAAGCAAGCAGAGGCAGCCAAGGAAGCAGCCCGCATAGAGAGAGAAGCAGCAGATGCTAGGCGCAGAGAAGAGCAAAGAGAGAGCCAGGTTGAACTTAGTGCTCTCCCTGCAAGAACCAGAAGAAGGAAAAAGAAAAAGAAAACAAACTCTAGTTCAGCCAAGACAGAGCTTGATGAAACTGAATTGATGATTCGTCGATTGCAAGACAGCGGTCATATAAGTTCAGTACTGCCAGTAAGTGCAATTGCCGCACAAGTTCCACATCGTGTGCAAGTCAAAGCTTTAAGCCGTAAACAACAGAGGCTATTAAATGTTGAATTGATGGCAATGCTCAAGAGAGATGCTGACTTGGTAAAAGTTTTGCGTGATGGCTACATGCAAAGCGAGAGATTACCTGAGTCTATTGATACTCAGGTAATAACCAAGAGTATTAGAACTTTGGAGCGAGGTCTAAAAGATAATGAAACACGCTTGAAGGAAGTGAAAGAAATACTGGAAGCACAAAAAGCTTTGTATCAAGAGCTAGCCAAAACACTTCCAGGTTCAGATTTAGCCGTTGATACTGCAGAATTAGCAGGGCTTGCTGATAATTACAAAGCAGTCATTCTTCGTAATATACCAGGGCTAGTAGCTGAAGATAGAGTGGCTGACATTAATGAAGATCTACAAGATACAAATATGCTGCTTAGTCACGCTCAGTCTTTTGTATATGATGACCAAGTGACAGCTCTACATCCTTATTATCACCAGGCTCTAGATTTGTTTAAATCATCGATGCAATATCCTAACAAAAGTGATTTGCCAAATGAGCTGCGAGAACATATTGATAGAGGACAAGATTGTGGAGCCTTTTCTTTTGCTCAGATGAGACCTTGCTTAGAACATCGCATAGAGGGTTATTGTAGTTTACTTAGTGAGATTGGTTTTGATAAGGACTTCACTGCCACTAGACAAGGGCAAGCTTTACAGTCCTATCTAAATTTGAATTTGGAATTTGATGAACTTAAATTAAAGTATATTGATGATATTACTGATCAAGCTCCATTGACAATAACTGAGCAAAGAGAGTTATACGAGACTATGGAAGAGCTGCAGGATAAGATGACAGGCTTTGCTCTTGATGATTTGCCAGAAACGATGGTTGGGCTTTTGAAAGACCATGTTAGAGTACCAATGCTTAATTTAGTTACACCAAGGCATATTGGTCAAAGCCAGGATTTTGCTCTAATCTCTCAAATGCTGCCTCATTATATGAGGTTATTGTATGAAGTTTTAGGAGGTTTCGGTAGCCACTTTGCTGAAGCAATATCGATGGATCGTACTGAACTTGCTGCAAGTGATTTAATACACGATATAAGTGGGCAAGATGAAGTTCTTGAGCAAATAACTTTTCTGTCAAAGAATCTCAAAGGAGCCCTTGAGTCTTTATTGAAGCATACTGGAGAACAGAATATGATTCCCGACTCAGATCGCGGGCAGGCTTTTGTAAAGATGGTTGAGGCAAAACTCCGCTCCTTAGAAGCGCAGATTTCTTTGATCGAACTTATGCGGCAAGACGCTTCGGAAGAAAAATTAGCTCAAGGCAGAGAATTTAGTAGGCAAAGAATCCAGGCAGAGGAAGAGTATGCAGAGGCTGTTTATTCACCATGGGTGCCAGGGGTCTTTCACCTTTGCAAGCCTATTTTGCCAGTATTTCATTTGTGCTATGATGAGCCTACAGATGTAGTCAGCGAGGAGCAGAGCTAAATATTTCTGCAAGTCTTGGTATTTTGCTTCTAAATTTTGTTTGGGCTCAAAACTGGTCTCAGCTTCTAGTTTTAGGTTTATATCACCAGTCATCTTGGCTACTCCAAGAGCGGTCATTTCAGTTTCGCTATAGCGCTTGATTGGGATTTGCAGCAGATCAGCTTGAAACTGCATCAAAGTATCATTGCGGCTAGCGCCACCATCTACGTTCAAGCTCTCTGGTTTATTGTCCAGCGCTTCAAATACATCACGCACCCGGTAAGCAATAGATTCAAGTGCCGCTCTTGCTATGTGTGAGCGATCAGTACCGCGAGTGATTCCAAAAATGGTGCCGCGTGCATCTCCTCTCCAGAATGGTGCTCCTAGACCAGCAAGGGCTGGAATCAGGTAGACGCCGCCACTATCATCAGCGGCGAGTTTTTCAATGTCGGCAGCTGATTCAATGAATTCTAGTTCATCACGCAGCCACTGTACTATTGAGCCGCCAACAAAAATACTACCTTCTAGAGCGTAGGCTAAATCATCTTTAGTTTTGTAAGCTGTGCTTTTGAGCAAGCCTTCATTACTTGTTTCTAGTGAGAAGGATATTGCATCTCTTTGATCCCCTGCATTGGATTGCCACGTCGCGCTTTGCGCTCCTCGCAATGACGGGCACGGGATCATTACAAAAGTGCCAGTGCCATAGGTGCACTTAGCTTGATTATCATAGGCATAGAGCGCTGCTTGCTGGTCGCCGAGTACTGCTTTGATTGGAATTTCACGCTCCAGCATATCCACAAAGAGCGGGCAGGAATTAAAATCACCATTAGACTCAATTACTTCTGGGAGCATGGTTTTGCAGATATTGAGTTTCTCCAGGATAGCATCATCCCACTTATTCTCATTGATGTCATAGAGCATGGTGCGTGAAGCATTGCTTGCTTCTGTTAGATGTACTCTACCAAGAGTGAGATTCCAAATTAGCCAAGTGTCGATAGTGCCAAAGAGGAGATCAGGATGAGATCCTGACGGTCGCTTCGCTCCCTCAGGATGACAGTGGTTTAATATCCATTCAAGTTTGGTGCCAGAGAAATAAGCATCTGGAATTAAGCCAGTCTTGGCTTTGATATATTCAGTGAAATTAATCCCACCAATATCTTCTTGGCTTAATTCTTGGCAACGTTCGGTGGTGCGGCGGCATTGCCAGACTATTGCCTTATGGATTGGTTGACCGGTTTTGGCGTCCCAGACTACAGTAGTTTCACGTTGATTGGTAATTGCAATACTACTAATTTCTTTGGCTTGCTCCAAGTTACGCTTAACTAGTTCGCGGCAGCAGTTTAAAGTCTTGAGCCAAATCTCTTCAGCATCGTGTTCTACCCAGCCTGGTTGCGGGTAGTATTGAGTGATCTCTTCTTGGACTATATCAAGGATTTTGCCAGACTCATCTATCAAGAGTGCTCTAGTGCTGGTGGTACCTTCATCTATTGTTAAAACACAGCTCATTAGTAACCTTGAGTAAGTAATGCTTTGATATCTTTGTCACGTTGCCTAGCTACTAATTCAAATTCTTCACTGAGATAATGACTGATAGTTTGCACTACATTAGCTTCTATTCTATCGGTAGAGAGTCCAATTGTCAGGCGGCGCTCAAGAATATCTTCAACTGTATAAGCTGACTCGTAGCGAATTGCATAGAGAATCTGTGCTTCGATATCTTCATAACCACTTGCAATTTTGTTCTTAAGCTGCGGGTTTTGCAAACATAAATCAAGTACTTTGGCGGTATTGGTGCCGTAGAGCATTAGTAGATGCAAAATAGTATGGGCTTCAACTTGATAACGTGAGCTGTACTCAGCCAAAATATCTTGGACATAATCATAGAAACTGATTCCTTCAGGATACTTGCAGCCTAGAGTCTTGCTTTTGGCAGTATTGCAAGCTACATCGCTGATCTTGTCGACGGTTTCACGAGCTAGATTACGGAAGGTGGTGATCTTACCACCAACTACAGAGTAGTAATTTTCGATCTGGTCTAATTTGCCGTGATTGACTATATTATGTTTGCGGCTAACTTTGCCCTCTACTCCCTGCTTGCTGCGTGGTAGCGGGCGCACACCACAAAAAGTTTTGACTATTGATTTTTGTGACAAGCCAGCTTGCGGGAATAAATCATTGACCTCATAGAGTAAGTATTCAAGTTCGCGTTGCGTGACCTTAAGATCGTCTAAGTTTTCATTTGCATCAAGGAAAATATCAGTAGTACCGATGAGATAAAGATCTTCATTCATGCCAATCTTGAATGGCAAAATAAAAAATGGCCTACCATCACTCTTGGCTTCATTATAGATACCAAATTTACTCGGTGCACCAGGGAAAGCTTTGACTACAATGTGAGAACCTTTAGTGCCGCCAATACGTGGGCTTGGGCTATGACTAAGTTTGAATCCATCTTGAGTTTTGAGCCATTCAAGATCTTCATCGAGCCAAGGTCCAGTCATATTGATGACATGTTTGCCGTAAGCGGTGTAAGGCTTCATGCCATTGAGCCTATCTTTGAATTTGATTGCATGTGCTTGATAGCCCTTCTGGCTTTTGATACATTGGATTTCACTTAGTTCACAGTGATTGAGGCAAACAGCCCCAAATTCTTTAGCAGTAAGAATATTCTCGAGTACTAGTCTTTCTACAAACGGTACTTGACCGTCGTGATAGAAAACTGCTCCCTTGAGTCCATCTTTTTTGATATCAAGTTCAAGATTTTTGACTTGATCAGCCTTGACTACTTGATGCGGCAGTAAGCTCTTGCCTGAGGAGAGCATGTCGTAGAACATCATGCCAAGTTTGAGTTTGCCCATACCAAATTTGTTGCCTTGGTAAGCTGGGATCAGTAAACCAAGTGGATTAACCAAGTGCGGGTAATTATTGAGTAGGGTTTCACGTTCATCTAGACTTTCGTAAACCAAATTAAACTCTAGTTGCTCTAAGTAACGCAAGCCACCATGAATCAAACGAGTGGAGTGGGCACTGCAGCCAGAACCAAAGTCATTCTTCTCGATTAATAAAGTTCTAAGACCACGCTCGCCAGCATCACGGGCGACACCAGCCCCGTTGATTCCTCCACCAATAATGATGAGGTCAAAGGCTTCGTCGAAATTGTGTTCATCTAAGCGGAATTCTATACGCATAGTTCTGCCTATTCCTTATATGCCCTTGATTTATAAGGCCTTTGGGGGATATTTGTGCTAGTATTATCTGCCATGAGTTCGGTTTCTTCACAAGGTAATACCCCCCCCATTGTTTTAACTCATAAAGAATTATCTCAGCGAGTGTGTGAAGAAGCTATTGATAGTGCTTTTTCCGAGGAGCCTAGTTTGCCACTAACTTTTGCTGCGACTGCAGCAGGTATGGATAGAGAAACTTTTGAAAGTTGGACTGACTTATCTGCTCACCATGCTTTTGGTTGCTCCAAAGCGGCGATGTATGCCAATTGGACCAGGCAGTATTTGATTGAGTTTATGAAGATTTTTTCTAAATTAATTAGAGGAATGCCAGACAGTCCCTTGCTTAGAGAAGCTAAGAGCATGTTAGGAGAGACTTATAGTGTCGCTCGCAAATCTTCTGCTAGAGCTCTTGATATGCGTGGCAAACTTAGAAGTTTTCTAATACAGATTATGGATAGAACAGGTTCTAGACCAATTGATGATAGGTTGAGCTTAGTTGAAAATCCAACTAATTAAATAATTTACCTTGCCAGAGGTAATCAACAAAACTTTGGTAGTTAAGAATTTCAATACCATCTTCAGTGACTCTATTCTGGTCAACCAGAGAAACCAAGTAACGTTTTTGAACTTGAGGTTGGTCTTTAACAAGTTCTCTTAGACCCTTGAGGTGACCATCATGAATTTTATTACTTGCTTTGACTTCAATGGCATAATCCATATCATTAATGATGAAGTCTACTTCTATGCCGGTACTTAGTCTCCAATAACTTAAATCAAGTCTGGCTTTCTTGTAGGAATTGTAGGTTCTGAGTTCATGGAAGACCCAATTTTCAAATGCTTTGCCATAGAGTTCTGAACCTGGTTCAATGGTTTTGCGTTTGGCTAAATAGTTTACTATGCCAATATCAAAAAAATAAAACTTTGGTGCTTGGCTAATTCTACGTTTGGGCTTTTTTTTGTAGGCAGGCAAGAACTGACCGATGAGCGTATCTTCAAGAATTAAAAAGTATTCTTTGACTGTGTTGGAGGCAATGCCACAATCTCTAGCTATATTAGAGAAGTTAACTAGCTCAGCATCAGAAAAAGAAGCTACTTTGAGAAATTCAGAGAAAACTTGCAAATTTCTTACTAATGCTTCATCAGCGATTTCTTCTTTGAGGTAGTCTTGGACGTAGGCTTCTTGCAGGTCTATAAAATTATCATCAAGGTAGATTGATGGTAGGTAGCCTCGATTGAGCATTTGATTTAAGTCAAATTATTCTTTGAGCTCACTTGCGTAAAACACATAAAGCTCGTACCTTAGAGCTCTGCCTACAAGAAGATTTGCTT
>JAPPOW010000151.1 GCA_028817775.1 Candidatus Melainabacteria bacterium
TGATAACTCTAGTTTGGACTGTTCATCCTCTGCATCATGAGTCAGTAAATATGCTTACTTCCGGGCTTGGCTTTTTGAGTTCGACTTTATTTATGTTATTGGCAATTAATCTGTCACTTTATAGTCCTTATGATTCTTCAATGAACCCTAATCTAGCTTCTTTAATTAGGATGCTCAGCTATTTATGTTTTGCAATTTCATTTATTGGTGTGGAGATGGTTTTGATTGGACCAATAGTTTTGATTATGATTTTGCTGGCGATGAATAAGGTTGCTAGCCGTTGGGCACAGATGCTGGCGCCACTTATTGTGCTTGCTAACTATTTCGTTATTAGATTTAGTATCAGTGCAGAGACTAAGTATTTTAGTATGAGTTTGGCTGAGCTTGCTGAAAGAAGTTTGGTGCTAGCACCACAGATCTTTTTACACTACCTCAAATTGTTTTTCTATCCGGCTCAATTAGGTGTTGATCAGCATCATAATTTAGTTTTGGCTAATGCCTTTAGTACTAATCACTACTTAGCTCTAGCAGCTTGCACTGTTTTACTTGCAGTCATTGTTTATTTTTTCTGGATACAAGATTCACGTATTAATTTATTGATTGCTGGTTTTGGCTGTTTTAGTTTACTTGGTATTGCAGTCACTTTGAATATTTATCCGGTTTATTGCTTAGCGCGTGACCGTTATACCTACTTCTTTGTTTTAGGTCTAGTGGCTGTTTTGATTCTGCTTGCTGAAAAATATTTCAAACTATCGACTAAGCCTAAAACTGGTATGGCTTTGATTGCTATTGTAGTTTTGGCTTTGGGGACTCGTTCTTGGTATAAGAACTTCGATTGGCACAATGGTGAGAAGTTATGGCAGCATACAATTGCTTCAGTTGATGATATTGGTGCTAAACAAATTTGGCGCTATAGTTTGATTCATTATTATGAGGATAGTAAAACCAAGCCTAATAGAAGCTTACTGGAAGACTTTGCTTACTTTATAGAGCGTAATAATTTAGATCAGCCTGAGGTCTATCAGCAGATTATGACTAAGGTCAAGGCACCAGAGAACTACTTAGAGCAAAAATATGGCTATGCTGATAACAAAACCATTGCTGCTGCTCTTTATGTCCTAGCTGAACGTCAGTTGCGTTTTGGCTATCAGGATGAGAGCCAGCGAACTTTATTTTTGTCTCGTAAGTATTACCCTAAATATTTCCAGACTAATATGGCTATATATTTAAGTGATTTCTATATGGCTTTGGAGCGCCAGCAGCAAGAGCAAATTGCACTAGATTTGGCTGAAGTGGCTGCTCAAAACCGGCTCTGGGGACGGCAATTAGAAGAGGTTGTAAAATAAAGTAGTGCTCCAAGTTTCTAGGCTCAAAGTTTATTTCCCAGACAATGACTTCACTGCAGTTGATGGGATTGATTTTGATATTCATGATGGTGAGATTTTGGCGCTGGTGGGAGAGAGTGGTAGTGGTAAGTCACTTACTGCCCTCAGCATACTTGGCTTGCAACCAGTTACCGCTGAGTTGAGTGGTGAGATTAAATTTGATGATTTGGATTTATGTACTAAACCTTATCCGGCTGGAGTGCGTGGCAAACGAATTTCTCTAATTGCTCAAGATCCACTGAGTGCGCTAAATCCAATGTATTCAATTTATGGTCAACTCTCTGAAGCTGTCAAAATTTATCAAGCTCTTGGTGAGCGTGAAACTTATAAACTTTGTTTTGAATACTTAGAGAAAGTTGGTATCCCAGATCCAGAGCGTTGTCTTAAAGCCTATCCACATGAGATCTCAGGTGGTATGCGCCAACGGGTGATGATTGCAATGGCAATAATTAATGAGCCTGATCTTTTGATTGCTGATGAACCAACGACTGCGCTTGATGTTACGGTGCAGGCGGTGATCTTGCAGTTGCTTAAATCTCTAGGCAAGACTATTTTGTTTATTACCCATGACCTTGGAGTTGTAGCCGAGATAGCCGATAGGGTGCTAGTAATGAAAAACGGTAAGATTGTTGAAGCTGGTACTGTCTATGATATTTTTGAAAAGCCAAGTGAGGATTATACTAAGCATCTTTTAGGGGCTGTGCCCAGTTTATAACTACTAGTGACCAAATCCTGTTCGAGAAGCTTCATATGCAAGGCATGCGAAGCCTCGACGAAATGGAGTTTACTGGGCGTAAATGAATTGAGGAGAGGCGAGCATAACGCAGCAGATGGAGCTCTCTCGGACGAGGATTTTAGCCTCGGGCGATGTCGCCTTGAGCCTTACGTGCTTCTTTAGCGTCAGAAATCTGTTGCCTCCAAAAAGCTTCAGCGTTCCTTGACTGACCAAGTGCAGCCTTGAGTTTAGAAAGTTCAAAACGAATTGCAGAAATATCTTCTTCTGATTCAGCCAGTACGGCAGAATCCATCCTGCGCTCTAGGTCGGCGACAGAAAGTTGGAGTAAGTCTTGAGCACTTACTACTTTAGAGAGTTCAATTATGACATTGATGCTCATGCTCGTCCTTAAGCAGTACTAGAAAGCTTGTTACCTTCTTTAACTGCAAGTTTGTTTTCGTTGATCTCCTGTCTCCAAAAACTTGCTTCTCCCCTCCAGAATCCAATTGCAGCACGAACCAAGTTGATCTGTGCTCTAATCTGAGCGATCTGCGCTCTTGCAAAACCAGTATCATCATTAATAGCAACCCACTGGTCCATGACGTTCTCAAGGCCAGTCATATTAGATTGATAGAATTCAATCTTGAACTCACTAAATGCTAATTCTTCTGATGGGTTAATTGCCATAGCTTACGACCTTAGTTTTCGTGTCCCTCCTCACCTAGGATTGACTCCAATACTTCTTTGAGAACTTCATCCGCTTTATCGCGTAATGATTCTCTATACATTTGTTCTGCAACAAAATCATTCATCTTGCGGCTAGTCATACCAGACTCATGTTTGATAGTTTCTTTAAGAGTTTTGAGTCTAGTGATTTCAGTATCTAATTGTTCAACTTCCATCGTTAACATGTCAGCGCGCTCTCTAAGTTCTGCTGCTTTTTCTCTATAAACATTTGCTGCTTCGCGTAATGCTTCAGGTCCAGCTTTAACTAGAATACTTAATTGATCAACAAACTCAGCTGGAATTCCAAGTGATTCCATCAATGCTTCTTTAACCTCACCAAGTTCTTTCTTCTCAAGCTTTTGTTTTTTGTTTTTCTCTAAATGGTTCGCCAGATCATCAGCATAGTTGGCTACTTTATCCAAGTTCACTGCCTGACCCCTAAGGTCCATTGCTTCCATTGGATTAATATCGCTACGATCTTTCTCAAGCTGTAAGAGCTTTTGATTGATTTTGTCCGAGCTCTTCTTTTGGTCTTCCTTGAAGACTTTGTCGTTATTTTCTGCAATAAATTGCAGTGCGCTAAGTGATTTATCAACCATTGTTTTTCTCCTTTGCTCCTTGATGCTTTTTCATCAAGTTAATAGAAACAAGTCAAGTTTATGCTTTGGTTAAATTAGCTAATTTCTTTGATTTTTTCTTGAAATTGGGGGTTTTGACCCAGTTCATAAATTTAATTTTGAGATTTAGTGCTGGTGCTAGTATTTGGCCTGTAGGGGGTGTAGGGGGACAACGGGTAAAAATCTAGGTAGAAAATGCCACTTGAGTCGGTAGCCTCCGCGCCTTTGGCTGTTGCAAAACACGGCATAGATGATTTTGTGCTTGTGCAAGACCCGACTAGGGCAAAGAAAGATGATTTGGTCTTGGGAGATCAAACAGTAGTAGCAAAACTTTTACATCAGCAACTTAAATCTAAGCAACAGTTACATGAAATAATTCAAGATCCTCTCATTAGTAAGATCATGCCAGATATTGCAAGTATGTTCTCAGTCGCTGGCAACGTAGCTTCAGCAGTGGCTAATTTTTTCAATGTCTCAGATACCACTAAGCATTATTCTGATCTATTCGGTTCCTTTGGTACAAAATTATTTCTCTTTGTCAACGCTACCATCAATACGCTTGAGCAATTGATGCGCAATAACTATCTCTCCGCCTTTGGTTACTTTCTTGATAATTTGATTGCGATTTTTGTACCTCAAGAGCACACCTTCTTGGCGCGAGGACTTTCTTCTGGTACTTACCACTTGTCCTATTCATTAGGTATTGCTAATGGTAGTAGAGCCAAGTTTAATGATCTCAAGGATCATAATATCCATCTCAAGCAGGCACTTACTAAGACTTGGCAAAATTTATTTAATAAGGATGTGTTTTCTAGTTTCTTTGATAGTAATAATTCAATGTCGGGAGTCTTGGGTGGCTTCTTGAGTATTGTGGGTGTCGCTTCTTGGCCACTCCTAGGTAAGAAGGCGGCTACCTTCTTGAGAGATTTAGGTGGCACACTTAAATCAAGTAACTATATAAATCCAGGTCATATCTTTGAAGGTAGACGCTTATATTTCCTCTCTGGAATTTTGCAGTGTACTGCAGCCTTGGCTGATTTCTGCTCCTCTATGTTTAGTAAAACTAAATCATTTATGGTGCCGGTGAGTCTTGGTATGGATGGTTTGGCAAAATATATCCTTCGTCAGTCGGTGAACAAGGGAGAACTAGGCGAAATTTAATTTAGATTTGTCACGAATAGCTTCAATAGCTTTGTTATTTGAGTCCTCATTTACTAAAGTAAACTTCGGACACGTCCTTTCAGGACTTCAAATGCCTCGCTCTTGAAGCTCTCGTAACAAATCTAGATCCTCTAGAGGATGCTATGATAGTGAACGATTTGGTCTGCACAAGAATAAATATAGTAGCGACAATTAATGACACCAGGGCTGCACAGTTTTCTAATAAGCTAGGACTTGAAGTGGTGGCTTTGGCTGATTCTTACTTATTAGAGGCAGATTTGGAAGCTACTGCGATTCAAGAACAGGCTAAGTGTTTAATTGATTACAAGAAAGAAGCTTTGCTTGAGTCCGCCAACTTGGCTGCTTTTGATTATGCGCTTGAGATTGGTTTTTTACCTGGGGTTACCGATAATGTTGCAACTACAGTAAAGAAAATCTTGGCAGATGCTGCTGGGCTTAAGTTTAATGTATATAGTTCTCAGATTCTATTTATAAGAACAAATAAATCAGAGGCTGAAGTCTTGGAGCAGGCAGCTCCTCTCTACAACCCACTAATCCAGAGGGCTATTATTAAATCACAAACTGAATTTTTAGAACAGGGTATGGGGCTCAAGCCTCCTAAAGTCGAGCTAGTTGCTGATAGTAAAACCCTTGAAGTTGATTTGGCTATCTCTGATGAAGAATTGATTGAGCTTTCTAATAAAGGTATCCAGGATGAGCAAGGACAAGCGCGAGGACCACTTGCACTAGGACTTGATTATATGAAAACTATTCAGGCTCACTTTGCTGACTTGGGGCGCAAGCCGAAAGATATAGAGCTTGAGTCAATTGCTCAGACTTGGTCAGAGCATTGCAAACATACAATTTTTGCTGATCCGATTGATGAGCTTGAAGAAGGTCTCTACAAGGGCTATATCAAAGCTGCTACTAATACAGTGCGTAAGAACAAAGGTGACAAGGATTTTTGTGTTTCGGTTTTTACTGATAATTCTGGTGCTATCGAGTTTGATGATGATTACTTGATTACTCACAAGGTTGAAACCCACAATAGTCCTTCTGCGCTTGATCCATTTGGTGGGGCGATTACTGGTATCGTTGGAGTTAACCGTGATGCGATTGGTACGGGTATGGGCGCTAAACCGGTTGCTAATTTATACGGCTATTGTTTTGGGGAACCTGTCATCCTGAGGAACAGCGAAGCTGTGACGTTAGGATCCCATGGCTGTAGCGAGAGAGATCCTGACGCTTCGCTCAGGATGACAGAAGGTTTATACCGAGACAAGGCTTTGACTGAACCTATGCTCTCTCCTCAAAGAATAATGGAGGGAGTGATTGAAGGAGTTAAGGTTGGTGGTAACTGCTCTGGTATTCCAACTGTACATGGCTTTAGTTATTTCCATCCAAGTTACCGGGCTAAGCCACTAGTTTTTGTTGGTACTTTGGGCTTGATGCCGCGTCAGGTTAATGGCAAAGATTCAACTCTCAAAGCTGCAAGACCAGGAGATTTGATTGTGGTGCTTGGTGGTAGAGTTGGTCTTGATGGGATTCATGGTGCAACTTTCTCTTCTGTAGAGATGGACTCATCAAGTCCAGCAACAGCGGTGCAGATTGGTGATCCAATTACTCAAAAGAAATTTAGTGACGCGATTATTAAAGAAGCGCGTGATCGAGGACTTTATTCAAGTATCACTGATAATGGTGCTGGTGGTATTAGTTGTTCAGTGGCTGAGATGGCACGAGAGTGTGGTGGCTGCTATGTTGAGCTTGATAAGGTGCCACTGAAATATCCAGGTATGCAAGCTTGGCAGATTTGGATTAGTGAGTCACAGGAACGTATGACTCTAGCCGTGCCGCCTGAAAACTGGGATGAACTTTCTAGCTTATTTAAGT
>JAPPOW010000081.1 GCA_028817775.1 Candidatus Melainabacteria bacterium
GGGCTTTGAATCAAGTTTGGTAACTATACAAGATGGTTTAGCTTTTGCTGTTAAGACATAGCCAGGCAACCAAAGTACCCACTGGCTGTTTCATATTTTTAAATCCATGTTCTTGAGCTAATAATTTATTACTGCCACCAATCATTGCAGTCGTTTCACGTGAATCATAGACTATGCGTTCAGCTCTGTGACTAGAATTAGCTTGGTATTGATTGAGATAAAACTTACATGCTTGAACATCTTGATTATTGATAGTAGCCAAACCAAATGACCTGCAAGCTAGTGGTCTATCTGAATGGATTTCACATTGATCTGCTTCATTCAAAAATGGGCAAGTGAATTTAAACTCGTGAGGATTTTCTTTGGAGCTAGTAGTTTGATCTACTATCTTCATAGGCTCACCAAACTCTTTGATATGCTCATCTTGGATTGCTTGAGCTCTAGTTTTGAATTTCTCTAGTTCTGCTTTGCTTAAATTATTCTTGATGTGAAGAAACTCAGTCAGTGACACCGTTGGAAAGTCACGCTTGCAGCAATCAGTGCACTGGTAGTAGAAGCAAGTATCACGGTAGATACCAGATTGAACTAGTACTTCACTCTGGATAGCATCGACTTCTTGATAGATCTTGCCTAATTGGGGCAGGACTTCTTGGCTTGGACAAGCAAACTCAGTATGAAGCTTTTCTAGGTGATAGCTAGTGCCTGCTTGGAAGTTTTCAGAGTAGTGTGCGATTGCTTGCTCGGCAGCTTCATCTTGTCCTAGGCGGCGGTAATAAAGTGCTTGCAGTCTATATTGCTGGGCGCGTAAATTCTCGTCAACTAAATCAGCAAACTTAGTATCATCAAAAATTATGGCTTTGGTTTTATTGAGGAGGTCCTGACGGTCGCTCTGCTCCCTCAGGATGACATTTTTTAATAAGTAGTCAGAGAAGTAGATTGCTAGATTAGGTAGGACTTCTAATTGCTGGTAGAAATCGATTTCTGCTATCTCAAACAATTTGTGCATGTTTTGATAGAGCTCGATTAATGCATAGCTAAGATCATCAATGAGAGCAGGAGCTGGCTTACGGATAGAGATATGCATGGGAATGATTTTTTGACCTCTTAGTAAAATATTGAGTAGAAAAATAGCTTTGCTAGATACAGTATCTATCAAGTGTGGATTTTCCATCATTAGCGCATCAAGTTCTTGGTATTTGCCCTGAGTTAATAAAGTTAGAAATTTAAACTGGTTCTTCTCACTTTCACTTTCTTGTTCTAACTGACGATAGCCTGAATCAGTGCTAGCAAGCATTTCCAATGATTTGAGATTTTTAGCTGCTTGCTCCACTCAGATTTTATTCCACATTTTTGATACCAAGACTTTCTAGACTAATAGTGCCCATATCATAGGCTAATTTGGCTTGGCTTAAGTTGTACTCAGCTAGGCTTGCTGTTAGGTTCAATTCAGCCGCTGTAAGCTCAGACTCACGTTCAATTAATCTAGCAAAGACATCTAAACCATTTTCGTATCTAAGTTTTGCTAGACGCAAAGCCTCAGTTGAAGCTTCAAGTTCTTTGCGGGCTGCTTTGACTACGGATTTAGATTTATGGAAATCAAGATAGCTATTGCGCAGCTCACGTTCAATACGACGGATCTCCCGCTCATACTCAAGCTTGGCACGTTTGACTTTGGCTCGTGATTGCATAGTGTCTGAGACAGTGGTTAAACCAAGCCCATCACCAATATCGTATTTAGCTTCAAAACCTAGGGTAGTGATTCCAAACATATCATCCCAAGTTTGGCCGACACCACCAAAGTCAGCATAGAGATCAATTTTGGGTAAGTAGTCACCAGCCTTGGCGTAACCTTCTTTGAGAGCAGCTTTGCGTAAAGCTACAGCACTGAGGATATCAGGGTTTTGTTCAAAAGCAGTTTTGAGAAAATCACCGGCGCTGATATTTTCATCAACTAATTCAAGTTTGTCGATTTCTTTACTGGCAGTTTTGTAGGAAGTTTCTAGTGGTGAGTTGACATGGTTGGCTAGATCGATACCAGCTTTGCGGAATTGAGCATATTGATCAATTAATTCTTGTTCTTTGCGAGCCACTCTAGCTTCTGCTTGCACTAAGTCAAACTTGGTGCCGGTGCCAGCGTCAAAGAATTTTTTGGCTAGATCATAATCTGCCTCTGCGTTCTTAAGTGCTTTGTCCTTGCTGTTGAGTGCAACTTGTTGTTTGATCAACTCATAGTAGAACATGATTGATTGATAGAGAATTTTGTTGTACTGAGCTTGTTCTAGGTTTTTGTTTGAATCTCGGTAGAATTTTTCTGCCCAAGCAAGGAAGCTAGTGGTACCACCATTGAAGGCGCGGTAGTTAATTCTTACAGACGCAGCAGAAGTAGTTTCATCAATTGGAGTTTGGAAACCAGTATTGAGAAAGAAAGTACCATCTCGATTGCGCTTAGTTGCAAGTAGTTCGACGTCAGGCAAGGCATCAGAAATTCTTTGCCAGTATTTCCACTTGGCTTCGATATTGTTGGATTGAGCAATTTGCAGATTGAGATTATTCTCAATTGATTTAGCAATGATTTCTTCAAGCCTGAGTTCAATTGCTTCTGTATTTGATTCTTGTCTGAGGCTAGCTTTGAATTTTTGCAGCGATTCTCTTTGTTCTGCCCAAACAGGATTATTGGCCAAAAGAACCAATAGCAAAAGCCAGATTTTGCCAGATTTGAACATATATAGCTGGATTCCCCCAGGTCCTATGAGCAAAAAGACTGAAAATAAGCCATTTTTGTTTCGGATAGCCACCCATGCCTTAACCTTTACCACTTTTCAGGATAAGACCCCTTCATCTTATTATCTCAAAAAATGGTAAGGGTTAAGGCATGGGTGGCTAAATTTGCTAGTATTTACAGTGCGTATGTACGCATTAGATGGAAATAAACGAGACTAGCAAGCTTGAGCCGCTTGTTACAGATTCTGTTATTGGCCAGGATAAGACCCTGCCGCCAATAACCGCTGTACAAATTGTGCCTGAGCCTCATATCGCAGCAAATTTGCACCAGCAAATTTCAGTTGAGCGCGACTCTAGCCCTGATCAACTAAGCACTCTAAGTTATATCCGTAAAAACTATCCTACCTGGTTTAACTGGGCAACTATGATCTTGCATACGCTTGGTTCGACTATGCCATTTGTTTCTTTTGTTCCTAAGAAAATTAGTCAGGCGGTCAAGAAATTTGCAATTAATTTTTCTAAATATGGGATACCGCTAGTAAAACTTCATACAGGTGTCGAGGCGCTTCAGGGTAAACGGATGTTTGAAGCACTGGCTCGAGTATTGCCTGCTGCAATTATCCCTGGCTTCAATTTACCTTTTTTCAATTTTCACTTGGCTTATGGTCTATCTTCTGGTGTCAATGTTGTGCTTGAGCATATGAATGATAGGATCGGTGATTTGAGTAAACACGATAGTTTTGCTGTTAATAACAGAAAGGTAATTAGTGGTTTCAAATCAATGGTTAATGATTTGATTAATGGTGTTCATATTCGTGAAAGAACCAAACTCGGGCTGGCTTTTGGTGGAGCTGTAGGTATGCTTGCTGGTGCAATTCCAGCTTTGTTGTTTGCTCGTAATAGTCTCAACTCAACTAAGTCAAAGATTTTTGGGTCTCTTCGTGCAATTGGAGGCTTGCTTGGGGATTTGAGTATCATCTTGTTCTCATCTAAGACTGATCCGGACGAGAAGCGTAAGGAGCAATTAGTTGGTACTTTCTTCTTGATACCGAGTATGATGGACTTCTTGCAGCGTTGGATGAATCAAAGCTCGGATGCTAATGAGATATTTAATCATGCTAAGACTACACTCAATACTATCGCTGAAGTCTTGTGGTCTAGCCTCTCAACGGATAGAAATTTGAAGCAAAGCGGACAAACTCAAGCCAGTTCAAAAATCCCGGTAAATAATCGTCGTTCGATGGCGAGTCTAGCTAGTGCTGCGATATAGCAGTTCTAACTTGTTCTCTATCATCAAAATGAATAGTTTCGGTCTTGAGTATCTGATAGTCTTCATGACCCTTACCAGCTACTACCACTACATCATTGCTGTTTGCATCTTGCACGGCTTGTTTGATAGCTTCTGCTCGATCAGCTATGACTTTGATCTTAGTTAAATCAGGAATACCAGTGAGAATATCAGCGATAATTTGACCTGGGTCTTCACTGCGGGGGTTGTCTGAAGTGACGATACTAAAGTCAGCCATATCGTATGCAATCTTACCCATCTTAGGTCGTTTGGTGATATCCCTATCACCGCCACAACCAAATAAACAAATTAATTTACCATCACTAGGAAGTAATTGGCGAGCACCTTTGAGCACATTGATTAAACCATCAGGGCTGTGAGCATAATCAACAATGCAAATAGGGCTCGTCTCAGTGCGAATAATTTCAAAACGTCCAGCTACTGCTGGGATCTTAGCTAGCTTTGTTTGTAAGTCTGTAAAACTATTACCTTCTTCAAGAGCTAAACAAATTGCAGCAAGTGAGTTGTAAACATTAAACTCACCATTGAGTTGCATTTCCACTAGACCAAGCTCTTGACCTTGGTGTAATAATTTGTAACTCAAGCCTGCAGCCCCATAATTGATTTCAGATGCTTGGTAGTCTGCTGCATTATTAATGGCAAAACTCACCACTTTCAAGCCTTGGGCTTCAACTTTGAAATTTGAATAGTATTCATCATCTGCATTAAGCAAAACATAGTCACTGACTTGTTTCAATAATTTAGCTTTGGCTGCAAAGTAGTTGTCCATGGTCAAGTGATAATCAAGATGATCTTGGGTTAGATTGGTGACAATGGCTGCTTTGTATTGAAGCCCAGCAACTCGTTTTTGTTCAAGTGCGTGGGAGCTTACTTCCATTGCTAGATATTTGTAACTGTCATCAGCAAGTCCAGCTAGTACTTTGTAGATTTCAGTTGACTGTGGTGTGGTATTGCCCATGTCTTGGTAGTCTTCTTGAGGATTGGTTTTGAGTCCCATAGTCCCTAGTAATGCTGTGTCATTCAATAATTCTTGGATTAAGTGAGTAACGGTCGTCTTGCCATTGGTACCAGTGACTGCAAGTAGATCAACTTTCTCTTGTGGATTAGCGTAGAACTTTGCGCTGAGACGAGCAAGCTCCAATCTGGAGTCTGCAACAATTTTGATTTCGACATTCTCTGCTACTGTAACCTCACGCTCAGCAATGATGAGGCTAGCGCCAGCTTCAATTGCTGTTGGAATAAAATCATGACCATCAGAGTCAGTACCACTGATAGCAACAAAGATAGAACCAGGCTGGACCTTGCGTGAATCATAGTAGATGCCGGTGTAGGGGGTGTAAGGGTGCATTAGTATAAATTATAACAACTTGATGAACGCTGTAACGCTCTAGGGCTCTAACGCTGTAGCGCCTTATGAACAGTGATTCAACTTAGCCCAAAATCTTTGCCTAATTCTCCCGTTACAGCGTTAGAGCCTTAGAGCGTTACAGCGTCTACTGCTATACTTTGCTCTATGCTAAGCAAGCGCATAATTCCCTGCCTAGATGTTGACCAAGGACGAGTGGTCAAGGGTACTAATTTTGTGGAGATCAAAGACGCTGGTGATCCAGTGGAACTTGCTGCTCTTTATTACGAACAGGGGGCTGACGAGCTTTGTTTCCTTGATATCACTGCCACTCATGAAGCACGCAAAGCTACTTATAAAGTGATTGAAGCTACAGCTCGGCAAGTTTTTATTCCACTGACTGTTGGTGGTGGGGTTAATAGCTGTGATGATATAGCTCGTTTACTGCAAGCTGGTGCTGACAAAGTCGGTATTAATTCTGGTGCTGTGCGTAATCCCGGTTTGATTGATGAAGCGGCTAATAAATTTGGTTCACAGTGTATTGTTGCTGCAGTTGATGTTAAGCGTCATGGTGGTAATTGGAATGTTTATGTGCGTGGAGGACGTGAGGACACCGGTAAGGATGGAGTCCAGTGGATTAAAGAACTGGCTGATAGAGGTGCTGGTGAAATTTTGCTTACTAGTATGGATGCTGATGGTACTAAGGCTGGTTATGATCTTGAGATTACTAAAATAGCTTCAGAGCAGACTAATGTACCAGTCATTGCTAGTGGTGGTGCTGGTAGTCTGGAGCATATCATTGAAGCATTTAATGCTGGAGCAGATGCTGCTCTGCTTGCTTCTTTATTGCATTTTAAAGAACTTACTATTGCTGAAATTAAGCAAGCGATGACTGCAGCTAAAATACCTTCTCGGCTCGTTTGACTTCTTCTAAAAATTCTGGCGGTAGGAGCCCAGCCTCTACATCTGCTTCAACAAGCTTTCTTCTCGTGCGATCTAGTGACCAAGGGAGCATCCAGGCAAATAATAAGCCTAGTATTAACGCCGTTAGCAGCCCAAAGACCTCATTCATCTCCATTATTA
>JAPPOW010000095.1 GCA_028817775.1 Candidatus Melainabacteria bacterium
AACTAAACTCAATGAAGATATTGCAGTGGTAGAACAAAGCTTGGCACGAGCTTGTATCGCTGGTGACCCTTTTGAACGTTTCTACCAAATCTTTCTTAGTGCTGACCCACAAATCAAACCCATGTTTGAAGAGACTGATTTCAATAAACAAAACAAATTGCTGAAAGCCGGTCTGGCTAACTTGATACTTTTTGCTCAAGATTCAGACTATGGCAAACTCAAAGTGGATGAAATCGGAATCTCTCATAGCAAGAGACAGCTTGATATAAAACCTGAATTATACTCAATCTGGCTTAATTCTTTACTCAAAGCAATCGCTGAATTTGATCCAAAATATAATGAAGAACTAAGTCAGGCTTGGACCCGAGTACTTAGCTCTGGTATTGAAAAAATTATCGACGCCTACGGGCCTTAGATGTTAAAATGCCAGATATGGCAACAGAGACCAAGCAGGATTACAACATAACTATTGGACTAGAAGTCCACGCCCAACTCAAAACCGAATCAAAGCTATTTTGCTCTTGTTCGACTGAGTTTGGTAAGGAGCCAAATGCTAATACCTGCCCGGTATGCATGGGCTATCCTGGAGTCCTGCCAGTACTTAATGACCAAGCGGTAGATTACGCAATCAAGGCTGGTCTAGCCCTTGGTTGTGAAATTGATCTCAATTCAAAATTCGACCGTAAACAATATTTCTATCCTGATTTACCCAAGGGTTATCAAATCTCTCAATTTGATCATCCAATTTGCAACCATGGTAAATTAAGCATTGGTAGTAAAGATGTAAGAATCTTGAGAATCCATATGGAAGAAGATGCTGGTAAATTAGTTCACGCTGGTGCTGAGCGCTTGCATGGTTCTGACTACTCATTAGTTGACCTCAACCGCGCTTCTACTCCACTAATTGAGATAGTTTCAGAGCCGGATATTAATTCAGCGGATGAAGCTGTTGCTTACGTAAAAGAGCTACGTAAAGTACTTCTATATATTGGGGTTTGTGATGGTAATATGCAAGAAGGTTCACTGCGCTGCGATGTCAATATTTCACTTGCTAAAGATGGTCAACCTCTTGGTACTAGAGCAGAGATCAAGAACGTCAACAGTTTCCGTTCTATCTCACGCGCTATTGACTATGAATACAAACGTCAATCTCAAATCTTAGATGAGGGAGGTGAAGTAGTTCAAGAAACAAGATTGTTCGAAGAGAACTCAGGCAAAACTCACTCTATGAGATCGAAAGAAGATTCTCATGATTACCGTTATTTCCCTGAGCCAGACCTACTTCCTCTAAGTCTAGAGCAAGCCAGAGTAGATAAAGCAAGAGAGAGCTTACCCGAGCTTCCTCAGCAAAAGAAAACTCGCTACATTGAAGAGTTTAGTATTCAAGAAGATACAGCAGCAATTCTTACTGATAGTTTAGATACAGCTAATTTCTTTGAAGAAGTTCTAACTAAAGGTGTTAACGCTGTCAAAGCAGCAAATTGGATCACAGGTCAAATCGCCGCTTATCTCAATGAACATAAACTTGAACTTAGTCAAACCAAACTTACTACAGACTTACTCGCTGAAATGCTTGAACTAATTAACAAGGGTACAATCTCTGACAATATCGCTAAGAACGATATCATCAATGAATTGCTTGAGCATGGTACCCCTGTAGCTAAATTAATTGAGGACAAAGGGCTTGCTCAAATAACGGATGAATCAGCAATTGAAGCAATGGTTCAAGAAGTGCTTGATGCTAACCCAAAACAAGTTGAACAATTTAAATCAGGCAACCAAAAAATCAAGGGCTTCTTTGTTGGTCAAGTAATGAAGAAAACTCAAGGTAAGGCTTCACCACAATTGGTGAATCAGTTGTTAGCCAAATTGTTAAAGTAAAAGCGTATGCTTTGCTGCATATGGAGCCTACGGCTCCGGCTTAGGGACTTTGTCCTGCTTTCTGCAGCGAAGCATATGCCGGGAGTGAAACGATCATATGCAGGCACTTTAGTGCCATAAGCTACTTAACTAGCCTTGTCCCGGCATACCGCCTGGCATACCACCTTGTCCTTGACCTTGTTCAGTCGGCACGGTCATCTCTCTAGTAGCACCAACTACTGTCTCAGCAATCTCTTGCATTGATGGACCGAGTACTGGTATCTTGCGCCAAGTTGAAGTACCCTCTGCAAGCTTCATAACAATACTAAGTAATACCGAAGCGACTCCCGCTCCAACCAAACTCTTAATTGGTACTGCTGGTCTACCATCAATTTGTTCTGCAAAAATGTTTTTGCGTCCTAAGAACGGAGCGGTCAAACCTAGTGCAAGCCCACCCTGCAAGATACCTTGTATCATGCGTGGTAACCAGCCAACCTTCGGATCTTGCATTGGCGTAAACATTACTGAAAAACTTTTGAGTATATTTTTTATTGACTTAACTCCAGCAACTAAACCACCGCCACCAGCAATAGCTGTAAGCCAAACAGGTTTGTTTGCAGTTTTGTCCAAACCAATCTTGGTGATATCACCAAGGCTTCCAAAAACAGAACTAGCAGCTTGACTTGCTGTCTTGAGTCCTCTGCCAACTTTTCCAGTGACTGCTTGAGCATTCTCCACGGTACCAGCGTCCAAGAGATCTTCCATTGTACGCCTGGTTATTTCAGTGCGCGGTTTGGGATCTGAACGAACACTGATAGTGGGCGGCCCAGATACTTGCTGTGGCACCAGTGCTGTGCTATTCGTACTAGAGTTTCTTGCTTCTATGACCAACTCCTTAACGCGTCAATATGTATTAATCATAGCGTATTGACGCTTTATTTTGCCAGTTTTGTTTAACAAAATATCTGGTTTTTGCAAATTAAGAGCATAGTTTTGAATAGATGTGGTATAAGATTGAGCGAGAGCAAATACATATAAGGATGTGTTTTTACTCCCACACCCCCTGAACACCCCCTTAAAACCCCCAAATACCAAGTAAAATGGCTAAATCGAAGAAAGAACCTGAGTTTAAATACCTAGTAATAGTTGAGTCTCCTGCTAAGTCCAAGACCCTTACGAAAATACTAGGTAAAGATTTCCTCGTCAAATCAAGTGTAGGCCATATCCGCGACCTGCCAGCCAAAGGTCTTGGTATCGACGTTAAGAATAATTTTGAACCCAGCTATGAGATTATGAGCGGCAAAACCAAGGTTGTCGATGAACTCAATCAATTTGCCAAGAAAGCTGAACATGTTTATCTAGCAAGCGACCCGGACCGTGAAGGAGAAGCGATTGCTTGGCACTTGTCACAAATTCTCAAAGCTAAGAAGAAAAATCTCTCTCGTATTGCCTTCAACCAAATTACCCCTGATGCAGTTAGATCTGCAGTAGAAAGTCCACGCGAAATCAACAAGTCATTAGTTGACGCGCAGCAAGCAAGAAGAATTCTTGACCGCTTAGTTGGCTACAAGATTAGTCCATTACTTTGGCGTAAAGTTGGTGGTCGCAGCGCCGGTCGGGTGCAGTCAATTGCAGTGCGCTTGATCTGTGAGCGCGAGGAAGAAATTGAAGCATTTGTACCAGAAGAATATTGGTCACTAGCAGCTGATGTCAACGCCGACAACAAAGACCCAATCTTTGAAATTAATCTCACTCATGTTGACTCCAAAAGAGTTGTCACTCCAGTCAAAGAATATGACCCAGAGAAAGCAATGGTCATTAGTTCTGAAGCTGAGATGAATAAAATCATTGATAGAGTCAAAGCTGCAGAGCTAAACGTCAGCAAAATCTCTACCAAACCAAGTAGCAAGAAGGCTCAAGCACCATTCAAAACTTCTACTTTGCAGCGAGCAGCAAGTAACGCACTCGGTTTCAATGTCAAGCGCACAATGCAAGTTGCCCAGGGACTCTATGAAGGGGTCAAGATTGACGGTAATGAGCAAGTTGGTCTTATCACTTATATGAGAACTGATAGTTTACGTATTGCACCAGAAGCCCAAGAAGCTGCCAAAGAATATATCAGCAATAAGTGGGGTGCAGATTACTATCCTGAAACTGCTAATGAATATAGTAAGTCCAAGAAAAAGAAAAACGAACAAGATGCTCACGAAGCGATTCGTCCAACCTATATCGACAAGGATCCTGAATCAATCAAGAAATATCTCAGTGATGAACAATACAAGCTCTACAAATTAATCTGGCAAAGATTTGTAGCTTCTCAGATGGTGCCAATGAAATTGGAAATCAAAACTGTTGAAATCAGTTCCAAACCTGGTGATCTAGTCTTCCGTGCCAGTCACACCAAGAAAATCTTCGCTGGTTACTCTGCTGTCTACGGCAAGGACAAAGAAATTGGTGAGGAGATTGAAGCAGCACAAGAAGAATCTAATTTCTCAGACAGTTTGAAAGAAGGCACTTCAATCAATGTGCTTGAAACCAAACCGGGTCAACACTTCACTGAAGGACCGCCTCGCTACAATGAAGCAAGCTTAGTCAAAGCACTTGAAGAATTGGGTATCGGTAGACCATCTACCTACGCACCAACGATTGCAACCATTCAAGATCGTAAGTATGTTGAGAAAGTGGAAGGCAGTACTGGCTTGAAACCTACTCGCTTAGGAATCCAAGTTAACAAGCTACTCGTTGACCACTTTGGTCAGTACATCAATGTAGACTTCACTTCGCATATGGAATCTGATCTCGATGATATCGCCGAGAAGGGGCTTGATTGGATCGTGATGCTCAAAGAATTTTACTTAGGTAAGGACTGGAAGAAGAAAGAAAAAATCAAACCTCGCCGCAAGACCAAGAAAAATCTTGAGGACAAAACTCCAGATCCTTACTACCAACTTGATCTTGGCTTCATTGACAACGTCAAAAAAGCTTCAGAAGAAATAGAGAACGTAGTCATTGAGACAGAGTACGATTGCCCAACTTGCGGCGCGATGATGCACCTCAAGAGTTCTCGCTTTGGACCATTTTTGGGTTGCTCAAAATACCCTGATTGCCAGACTATCGTCAATCTCACTAAAGAAGGTACTCCTGCACCACCAGACAGGCCTTATTCCGAAGAAGATTGCAATAAGTGTGAGGAGAAGGAATCACTGGTAGTGCGCTACGGACGCTATGGTGATTACCTAGCTTGTGTTACCAAAGATTGTGGCTTCACTTCACCAATCCAAAAGAAAACTGGCATCTCTTGTCCACGTGAAGGCTGCGGCGGTGATATAGTCGAGAAAAAATCTCGCTTCGGCAAAGTTTTCTTTGGTTGTAATAAGTGGTCAGAGAATGGTTGTGAAGAAGTTTTCTGGTATCATCCAATCCAAGAGAACTGTCCAGATTGCAAGAAGCTAATGATGTACAAAACCCTCAAGCGTGGCGACAAACTTGCTTGCTCAGATACCAAGGGTTGTGGTTACAACAGACTTGCAAGCCCTAAGGACATTGAAAAGTATCGCCCTCAAGTTCAAGAAACAGAAGGCGAAAAAGAGAAGTCTGTGTTTAGTCTCTAGTCCATATGACCTAGACCATTAAGTTGATTTTTATCTCGTAAACCCTAGTCCTAGAGAGATTTGTAGTAACATATACCTAACTGGCCTTAAATTGCTTTAAGTCGCTAAAGTTTGCACAAACAAAAGCCGATTAATAAAGTATGTGGGCATTTTGGTGCTCACATTAGTTTTGTGAAAACAAGACTAGGGATCATCCAAGGGGAAATGGGCCAGTTGTTATCAAGTGATTACAAAGGCCTATACTGATGGAGACAACAATGGAAAACATAGTAGACGAGTTCAAGAAGTACGCAAAAGAATTGGGTACCTTGTACAGAACACGTAAGGAGCTCGATAGTCTTATTGAAAAATATGAGACCAAACTTAAGTCTTTAGGGGAAGTACTTGAGTTTGCAGATAGTGCCGAGCTTTCTTATAGAGCAGCGGAGGAACCTGCTCAACAATAGTCAGTATCCATTAACATCAGATTGACACGCTCCAAAGTCCGCGACCTAAAAAGTCCGGACTTTGAGCTTTTTTATACAGGGCTTATGATTGCTTCGCAATCTGCATATGGAAGTTTCACTTCCTGCAAATGCTTCGCTGCTGACAACAGGACAAAGTCCGTAGGCAGGAGCCGTAAGGCTCCATACGCAGGTTACGAAGTAACCATAAGCCACTATTTAGTAGCCGGCTTTAGATCCCGCTTAATACTTTCTTTGTTTAAATCTTGCAAAGCTTCGTAAAAATCAAAACTCCAATAGCCTCTAGTCTTACGAGCCAAAACTCTAAACTTATCTCTAAGAGAAAGTAGATATTTATCTGACCACTCCTCAATATCACCCTTGGCTTTTACTGCCTTAGTATACGTATCTACAAGTTTCTGCAGTCGTTTCTCTTCTTTACTAAGTGTTGCTTTGGCCATTTCTGATAGAGCTCCTATTTATGAAAAAAATTTCTATTTCCAGATTATAACAT
>JAPPOW010000023.1 GCA_028817775.1 Candidatus Melainabacteria bacterium
CATATATTGATTGTATTGATCGACTATATCTAAACTAAGATAGTTCTTTTGTTCTTTGGCAAAGAGTTTGAAGAAGTAGAGAGCAAGACCTCTAAGCTCCTGAGCTTTGCGGTTCTTCTCTTCGTCATCCTCAAATGGTTGTTTGGAAATGATTGAGTCGATTTGCTCAGTGATATCATGACGAGCATCATAGATTGCTTTGCGCATTGGATGCAGGGCATGAGATTGAAAGTGTTCTATCACTTCTTTATGTCCTGGGTCATTGTCCTGCAAGCAAAGATAGGTACCTACAGCAAGAGCCTTATTTTTGCGCTGTTTGAATGGCTTGCGGTCTTCAAACCTTTGCTGGAAAGCATAAGGCAAGACGTAATTCTCACCAAAGCCACCAAAGAATTTTTGATAGAAAGAATTATTAGTTAACTTGGTCTCTGCAACTAATTTAGCTTGCTGCACTAGTTTATAATTCCGGGAAACTTTTTCTGGATGAGTGAAGAAATGGTTGGCGTAAATCCAGACGGGGCCCTTGAATTCAGTAAGAGAGCTGGATTGAGATAGTTGATAATTATCAAAGATGCTATTAATAGTACCGTGAGCAAAGATCACATCCTTCTCTGGATCGAGCCTACAAAGTTTAGTTTGAATCTTGCCCCAAGGGACTCTATTGGCTAGACACCAGATATGCATATCAAAGAAACCAACAATGCGCCTGAGCCAAATCGGAAAATTAGACCAAGTGCGAATTGGAGCGTAAGTACTCAAAAAATCAGTGTAGATTTTGACATCGTCACGCTCTTGAATCAATTCAAGTAAGTAACTTAGGTTGCGTGGAGCTCTTTTGCCCAGGAAGATGGAGAGCACATTTTCTCCAAGTTGCATGATATTGGGGTCGTAGATATAAACTACCATTTAAGAAGAAGGGGATCTAGTGATCTCCTCAGGTAGGCTGCTTGCAGCAGTGAAATCTACATTGTTCTTTGCATAAAGCTGTACCAGGATTAGTTTTGCTTCTGGATACAAAATCTTGATTGGCTCAAGATTAGCAACCCTAACCCTTCTACTTGGTCCAGGGAAGAACAAGCGATTAAGTCCAGCTGAGATATCTAAGTAGTCGTGAGTAAGTTTACCAGAGCTAAGTTTCTCTGCTGGCTCAAGGTGACTTGCATTGAATTTTTGCGCTGCAAGTACTCTGATTGCACCTTGTGTTGGATCTTTGTAAATGATATTTGGTTCGACTACTGAATAAGGTAGCTTGTTCGTGGCAATCTTTTTGGCTTTGCCTTTGGGAATCTGTACATAGGCAGCAAGTATTGGAAAACTGCTAGCTAGTTTGGCGTTGTTAGAAAGATACTTGACTGGAATTTCGCTAGTAAAATTAGCAACTACATCACCATAGTAGTCAAAAAACTGGCTACGTTTTTTGAAGTGTCTTGTGATGATGTGATTTTCAGCTAGTGGGGTTGAAGCATCTACTATATATAAGTCCTCGAAGAAGCTCTTGTTCTCCTCTGCAACAAAACTAAAATTAATGCCTGGTATTTTGAATTCTTCAGGAGGTCTGAACTTATTGTCCTCTGTACTAGCGATCTCTTGGTTGAAAGCTTCAAAATGCTCTTGTTGAGCAAGTTCTACAAAACGTTTGTAACCAATAACTTTGCCATCTTCTTTGGTAAGTCCTAGAGTATGAGGATCAAATATACGGTTTTCATTGTCATATGCAATGCTACAAACCAAGTGACCATTGAGTGAAAGTACTGAAGAATTAAGACCGTAGTGTTTAGCTAGCATAGCTAAATTTCGCGCTGTATCATCGCAGCGTCCGCTACCATAAGTGCTAAAGAAAGTAACCGGGTTGTGCAGCTCTGGAGAACTATATAAAGGATACTTTTTCTTGAAGTGAGCTTTGAAGTAGTTATATATTTTCTCAGCTTTAACAGCGTCACTGTCTTTGGTCTCGATGCCTATATCCTTGGTGATTTTGTCCATGTGCGGGAAAAGATCTGGGTTTTTGACAATGACAGCTTCTTTAGTACTGTTGCTAAATTGATGCTTATGCTTGCCTTGTTCAAGTTTGGCTAATAACTCTACTGGTTTGTTGAATTTATTGAGAAAGTCCTTGCGAGTTTTTTCAAGCTTCTTAAAAACTTTGGGACCAGGTTTATTGCTTGATCTGATAATTTGTTTGCAATTATATACAAGGTTGGAGAATAAAATATCTTCTTGTAGTGCAAAGTATCCTCCAGCACCAATGGCTAGGATAGAGAGGGCTGCTATGTTTATCTTAACGCGCTTCTTCATTAGGTCACAAAAAAATCAGCAAATCTATTTGATTTGCAGAAATGCCATAAGGTAGATTTATCTGCCTTATGACATTTCTATTGTATACTAGGTTTGCCCGATGAAACAGGACAAAATACTAGTTGCTGTACCAATGTACAACTGCGAGAAGCAAATCCCTCGGGTTATAGCCCAGTTTGACGATGAACTGCAGAGCTTTATTACAGAACTATTAATAATAGATAATGGCAGTAAGGACAATAGTCTTGAAGCTGCCAAATCAGCTTTGCCTGATCTAAAAAATATGAAGGCAACTCTCTACCAGAATTGTGACAACTATAGTTTGGGTGGCACTCATAAAGTTGCGTTCAATTATGCTCTCAATAATGATTTTGATTACTGTGTGATTCTTCATGGTGATGACCAAGGTAGTATCTCTGATCTGCTGCCGTATCTCAAGACGGGTGAGTACCGTGAATATGATTCATTCTTAGGAGCACGCTTCCATAAGGACTCTAGATTAGTTGGCTATTCATGGTTTAGAACCTTTGGTAATGTGGTGGTTAATTTATTTTGCTCGATTGCTTGCGGGCATTGGGTTGAAGATATGGGTTCTGGACTCAATTTATTTAGTAAGGGCTACTTGAGTAATAAGTTCTATCTTTATTTCCCTAATGATTTGACTTATAATGTCTATCTCTTGCTCTATGCTGTTTACAGCAAGTCTAAGTTTAAATTCTTCCCGCTACTCTGGCGTGAGGATGACCAAGTAAGTAACGCTCGTATGTTCAAGCAAGGCTTCCAAATCTTAGCTTTGCTTGGCAAGTATATAGTTAGCGCTAAATCAATTTTCTCTGGCGAAGCTAATGAATATTCAGAGATTGATTATCAATCTAATACTATTTACTCACACTAAGGACATGTTCTAGTGAGTTGCAGCTTTGACGATTCCACTGGCTTCACAGCTTTTGCGTGCTACATAAGTACGCAGATCAGAGAAGATATCAGCGGCATATTTTTGCATACCAGTTACTGGGTTGCTTTCAGACCATGTTTCAAATGCTTCTACAAAAGACGGAATAGCTTCTGGTAGTGCTTCTAGTGATGATTTAAGAAATGTAATGATGCTTTCAGTATAATTTGTTGTTGCTAACACAGGAAATCTAAAACAATCTTCTCTACTTGGGGGCTCTTTTCTAAGTTCATCACTGACATTTGCATAGTGCTGAATTAAATCAAAGACTATTTGGAAAGCTTCAGTCAATTCTTGAGGATCAGTTGTCGTATGAAGTAAGAATCTAGCTTGAGTTCCAAGGGGAAAGGCTTCGTGAATGAAATTGGCTGGGTCTCCTTGTCCCAAACGACTAGCAAAGTTCACGCCATGTTTAAGTGTAGTTGCTTCAAAGGCTTTGTCTCGGTAGATAGTAACAAGTTCTTTTAAGCCATCAAGTTGTCGGGTTTCCATGAAGATAATTCTAACAGGCAGGTAGCTTTGGTATCAATGGGGGGATTCCCTATCGACTGACGCTAGTTGTAACACCCATAGATAAAGATACAGCTGCAACAGTATTGCGCTTAGCGGTACCTGCTTGGAGTTTACGGTAGAATGGCTCCAGTTCAGCTTTAGTTTGTGCGGTAATGAACTTACCATCTTGGGCTTTGACTGGCACAAAATTGAAGATGTTGCGCTGCCCCACGGTCCAAGCGTACTCGTGATGATATAGAGCGGTTTCCTCCTCACTAAATTTTTTGTCCTGAGCTAAGAATTTAACCAGGAAAGTACTTGGTGAGGATTTGAGTTCAATGATTTGGAATAATTCTGGATCATTGAGGCGTTCTACAGCTCGCTTAGCGATACTGTTTTTCTGGGTAATCACTGCACGCTTAGTTTTATTTTGGATCACTTTAGGCTTAGCATTAATAAGTAGGTAATCGACTCCAAGCTCTTGTAAGAGTAATGGGTTGAGTAAATGAATTGCTGCTACCCTAGTGATCATGTCAGCTGAATAAAAGTGACCACCGATACCATAGAAACCAGCGATATTAGGATAGAAAGAACTAATATGTAAAAACTCGGTACTGGCAATGACATCACCAGACTCGTGAGTTGCTTCAAGCTCTCTAAGCATCGCTCGTTGTGAATTAGGCACAGCATAGGTTCTATAAAGTTCTGGCTTAATAAAGACCAGATAGCCAAATGCGAGTACTGAAATTAAACAAAGCCAGCTAGCTTGTTTTGCTAATTGAAATTGCATACGCTCAGCGATAAAGAGCAGGATATATATAAGGAAGATGATTTGTGAGTAGAAAATAAATCTCTGAGTGTCCTTAGGGTATGGTTCAAATACATAAAGAAAGGGCACAAGCATACTTGCTGAAGCAGCAAAATATAAAATAGATTTCTCATACTTGTTCTTCAGAGCATCAATCAAGAAAACTATAGTAGCGATAGCAAAGAGCAAGAGAAATGATTTGAAGCTATACCAAGACCAAAGTGGAATGGTCGCCATCTTGTCGAGTTGAATACTGGTGATATATGGTTCATAGCCCTGAGTATCTGCTCTAAGCATGGCAAACCATCTTAGCCCTGGCTTGAATACTAGTGCTTCAACACCGTTGAGACTAGTGAATGAATGCATCAAAGTAAGCACTTTGCCAAGGACTAAACTTATTGCTGTCACTGTGACTTGGATCAATCTATCCTTGCTCCAATCTCTAGTTAGGATAGTTTGAATTACTAAGCAGGCTACAGTACCAGCTACTAGTGGGTACCAATCAGCCGGGAAGGCTAAATAAAGAAAGAAAGAGAGCGGACTCAGTACTAGAAAGTAGTTCTTGAAGTTTTTCTTCTCAATACAAAGCAAGACGATGATAGTTACCAAAGTCCACGAGAAAGCTAGAGTGTGAGATCTAGATACCAACCAAGGGATGACTAGATTGCCCTGCAAGATAGAGTAGAAATGAAAGAAGATTAGCGTGAAGATCATCGCCCAAGTTTGCGATTTGGAGATGAAATTGAACAAAGTATAGGCGAGGCTAGCAAAGAGTGAAACCTGCACACCTAGCTGGATTGCTGAGGCTTGAAACGCGTCGAGTCCACAAATGATTTTGAATAGAGCTGAAGTCGCGATAATGCCAAAGTGATAACCACTGAGATCTTGTGCCCAATCAAATGGTGCTACTGGTGGGTAGACGTGATTATTAGCTAGACTACCAATTAAGGTGAAGTGAAACTTCGCTGAATCTCCAATATAGTAATTCTTGTAAGCAGCAATGAAACCAAGCGCCAGTGCGTAAAATACTACTAACCAATTAGTCTCTGAATTGTTGATTTCATCTATATATGCTTGTAGGTTTTTGATATCTATTAAAAACCAAAGCAACGCAGCAATGGCTACTGCGTAGCAAGCATAAATAAAACTATGTAATGGGAAGGCTAAGAGATGAGTCGCTAAGAAAAATACTGAGAAGCCAGTAACCAAATCGATGGCAATCTTACTGAAACCTGGCAGGTTTGAGAACTTAGCATTGGATCTTAATAGTGGTGAGTTGGTTTTGTAGCCAAGCCAAGAGATTATTACTAATAAGGGGATTAGAGCTAGAAATTGCATATGCTTAGTATATACTAGAGTGGAATTATCTCGAGGTAGGTGCCTTTGTGTTTTTGGGTATATCTAGGTGATGAGATTAAGAAACCTAGCCTTAGTTTTATTCACTTGTTTGAGTTTAAACCCTAGCTTTGCACTAATAAGTCCTTTGGACTTTGTTACCAGAAATGATTTTGGTTTAGTTGATGATCTTACCGATATTGTTGTAAGGAATGAATATGCTTACTTGACTTCAAATTCTTTCCTTAATCAAGGTGGACTTGCCGTTTTTGATGTTTCTGATCCCAGTGAAATTAAAATTAGTGAGGCAATTAGGGACAGTGATGATGCTTTTAACATAGTCTTTGTTAGTAATACAGCTTACGTTGGTCAGAGTGACGCATTCTCAGTATATGATGTCACTGATCCTACAAGTGTTGTTGAGCTTGGTAAGGCAATGCGTTCTGGATCACAATTATCAAATCTTTATGGAACAGAGAAGGTCGCTTCTTCAGGCACAAAGGTTTATGCTGCTGCAACAT
>JAPPOW010000235.1 GCA_028817775.1 Candidatus Melainabacteria bacterium
TATAATGAAGCACAAACCGATAGAGGATAGTGTGTAAATACAAGGAGTATTTTTAAATGAAACAATTAAAGTTATTAATGACCATGGTACTTGCTTTTGCAGTCACTGCATGTGCTACCGGACCAAAGATCAGTACTGGTTCTGTAGTTAAAGTAGAGTACAAAGGTACACTCAAAGACGGTACAGTCTTTGACACAACTGATGGCAAGGCGCCACTTAGCTTCCTAATGGGATCTGGCCAGGTTTTGCCTAAGTTCGAAGAGAACGTTGCCAAAATCGGTGCTGGTAAAACTGGTAAGTTCACAATCAAAGCAGCTGATGCTTACCGAGCACCAGATCCTGAGAAAGTTCGTACTTACCCAAGAAACGAAAGTTTCAAAGACGTAGAACTTAAGGAGGGTATTGTACTCTTTGCAAATACCAAGCTTCCAAATGGTCAAGTTCAACAAAGACCGATGAAAGTAATCAAACTTACTGATGAAGAAGTAACTATGGATCTTAATCACCCACTTGCTGGTCAAGATCTAACTTTTGAAGTGAAAGTTATTGACGTAACTGAGCCTCAAAGTACGGCTTCAAGTGAAGAAGCTAAGACAGACGAAGCTGCGTAGTTTAGGCTATTCAATTCAATAAACAAAAAAAGAAGCAAGCCCATGGGCTTGCTTCTTTTTACCTCTCAGAGCTTAGTGGAATTGATTTTAATTCCGTTACTTGATCGTAAGCCAGTCCAGGATCTGCATCCAGAGCTAGTTCACGAGTTACGTCATGTGAAAAATGATGATCTTCAGCAAAGGTTTCAACAGCAGGCGCGTCAAGCATCATCTCAACGACACTACCTGATTCAATACGCATATCATCCTTCTTAAGCATCTTAGTTGCTAAGTAAGCGGTAGTCGCGCCAGTACCAAGAATCGTCATCTTGTCGAGCATGCCACCAATACCATAGCTAGAAAATGGTCTTACAAAAGCTGTCATCACGTAAGCTCCAGCTGCACCACCAAGTCCAGCTGTTGCTCCAAAGATCATTTTTTTGCGTTTGTAAGTCATACTGCTATCAGTTACGGCAATACCATCTTTGAATAAAACTTTCTCCTTGACACTAGCTTGAATATTCACAAAGCGTCTACCATTACCTGATGGCAACGAGATAGTATCAAAAGTCAATTCTAGTTTTGGATTACGTCCAAATCTACCTGGACCTTTGAATTCTGAAATATAGCCATGAACAAAACTATTAGCTGGGATGATGATGTAGTCACCAACCATGATATCTTCCATCACTTGACCAGTCACCTGGTCTCCTGCTTGGGTCAATCTAGTGTCAAGTGGCGTATTAAGACTCACTGGTACTTTGAGACCGCGCGGCAAATAGTAGCCCTCGTTGTGAACTACCCCAGCCGACAAAACCTCGGGATTGAGGCCCGAAGCTGCTTCCTCAGCGGCTCTCACTTGCCCTATAAGTAGCAAGCTAATTAAAACTAGACGTAACAAAGATAAACCCATGTAATAGTAAATCGGCGCCAAGAATAGTGGGCTCCATAGTCCAAATGACCTATTAGGGTCGTATATGGACATTGGACATTTCTGTGCAGATACACGTTTATGTCCAATGTCCATATACGACCCTAATGGGTATAATAAGCTCAGCAAATGCTAGAAACCCTCTATTCAATTCTGCTAATTCTAGGTTTAATCTTGCTCAACGGTACTTTTGTTGCTGCTGAGTTTGCGATTGCACGGGTTAGGAAAACTCACATAGACCAAATAGTTGAGTCCGAACCGGGTCAATATTCTGACGGTAAAGTCAAAGCGGCTAAAGTCTTGCAAAAAATGATCGTTAATATCAACGATTATATCTCTGCTTGCCAAGTGGGTATTACCATTGCCAGTCTCGCTCTTGGTGCAGTGGCAGAAGCCCGCATCGAGAAGTGGATTGAGCCTTGGCTAGCACATATTGAGTTTCCATTTGACAGTCATATCATTTCAATCACACTAGCAATTGCTCTAGTTACTTTCTTCCATGTCATCCTCGGCGAAGTAGTACCCAAAAATATCGCTATCATCAATCCTGACAAAACCAGTCTCAGACTAGCTTACTTCCTGCGTAGCTTACACTGGTTCTTCAAGGTCCCTGTTCATGCTCTAAATGCTTGCGCCAATTTTGTACTTGGGGTCATGGGCATTGAACTTAACTTTGATGACACAGCCCACTCAGAAGCTGAAATTAAAATGATCCTCAGTTCATCACAAGAACAAGGAGTACTTGAAGCAGAAGAAGAACAGTTAATTCAGAATGTATTTGACTTCAATGATACTATCGCTCGTGATGTGATGGTACCGCGCTCAGATATGATCTGCCTCAATGACAAACTCAGTATCGCTGAAGCCAGTCATGAAACTAACAAAACCAGTCACACTCGCTTCCCGGTCTATCACGACAAGATCGACAATATTGTTGGTTACATTAGTATCAAAGATATTCTCAAAACTTACGAGACTGGTAATACCGACAACAATATCAAATCCATTGCTAATGACCCTCTCAAGGTCTCTGATGGCATGTACATTATTGACTTACTTGAATTGATGCAAGAGAAAAAGAAACCAATGGCAATGTTAATTGATGAATTTGGTGGTGTCTCTGGACTAGCTACAGTTGAAGATATAGTAGAAGAACTTTTTGGTGAAATTGAAGATGAGGACGAAGAGGAAACTCAAGAGATTCAAGAACTAGCCAATGGCGATTACCTAATCGATGGGCTTGTGAACCTCAATGAAGTTAATGAAGTACTAAGCTCTAACTTCAACTCAAGTCGTTTTGATACCATCGGTGGATTTGTTTTTGGTAGTATCGGCACTGAACCTAAAATCGGTGATGAAGTGGTTGTAGATGGTTACCTACTTAGTGTTACTAAACATTCTAATAATAGAGTTAGAGAAGTTAGGATTTCTAAGCTTTAAGCAGAATGGGTTTTAATAACCACTGTTGAACTTGCGCTTCTATCTAGATCTACTTCTATCTCAGTCAAAGAACAAATTCCCAATATCTTGATTCCTGCAATACCTGAACAGCGAATGGTATCACCCACAGGCTCAACTTCTTGAACTAGCATCCCAATAGGGCGGCGACCTAGACCATCAATTCTAACCAAAGAGCCTTTTACTCTTTCTAAACCAGCAAGGGGCAAATCAGAGTCTACTTCTCTCAGTACTATGTCACGTCCTAGATAAGGCCTAGCTGCTCTAACTTTAGTTTCAAAAAGGTGCTGCCTTTCTTCAAAACTTTCAGTTTCAGTCCGAGCTAAAATACCAGCCCCAGTAGCAGAACCATCAAGCCTCACTTGAGCTAAATCATCAGCTACGCAAAGGTGTGCTTCCTTTTCAGAACTAGCTTCTTGCCATCTATCTTCATTAGTCCTAGCAACATCAAACTGCCACCTATTGTCAAAACCTCTTCTATCAATTAGGCCCATGCTTGAAATAATAACAAGGCGCCCTGGTTATTTAGAACCCATCATAACTAAATATACTATCTTGCTTGATACCAAGTGCCGCGTCCTTGCCCATGACGACTAAGTTTGCCTGCTTCAAGTAGTTGATAGATGGTGTATTTAATAGCCTCTCTATTTAAATCTGGAAACTCTTGTTCGAGATCAGCAATTTTAACCTGACCATTTTTATTTACGAAATCCAAAATCAAAGATTGACGCTGACTCAAGCCTTCCTCTAGCTGTGACTTGTCACAAACACCACCTGCATCAACTACTTTAGCCTGTAATTTAGAAATTAAATTCTCAATGCAGTCAAAGAAGTAAATAAACCAAAGCCCAAGGTTCTCCTCCTCAGTGAATCTATTGGCTTGAGCCTCCATCAAGTTTTGGTAATATTCCTTCTTGCGCTGCTCAATGACATGCTCAAAAGAAATATACTGAACAAACTTATAGCCAGACTTCATCATCAATAAATTAGTCAACAAGCGTGACAGACGACCATTACCATCCTGAAACGGATGAATAGAAAGAAACTCATAAACAAATGCTGCTATTACCAAGAGTGGATGAACCCCGGTATATGAGAGTCTTTCATTAGCCCAGTCAATCAGTTCAGCCATTTCTTTTGCTGTCAAATAGGGCTCAGTAGTATTAAAAACTATTCGTGACTTACCATCAGGATATTTAGCAACTACCTTATTTGATAAGGCTTTGTACTGCCCACAATGCCGCGTGTCCTTTGAACTATGTTTTAACAGTACACCGTGCAATTGTTTAATATATGATTCACTAAGAAACAAAGTTTCATAACTTTCATAAATCAAATCAAGCGCTTCGTAATAACCAGTAACTTCTTCTTCATCGCGTGATTGTAATTTATTAATATCAAGGTCCTTGATCAAATCACGAATTTCACTATCCTGTAATTTAGAACCTTCTATTCTAGTAGATGAACCGATACTTTGGATAGTAGAAAGTTCTTTGAGTTCACGCAAAAACTCCTCCGCTCCCTCCATCTCCAAATCAGACCAAGAAGCATTGAACTCATCAATATTCTTCAACTTAGAATTAATCAGTCCTTGGAGCTGTAAGTCCAAGCTGATGATATTGTCCAATCTTTCCCCATAATTCCCCATAATTCCACACAATTATACATATTTATCCACAAATTGTCCATTTTATACACATATTTAGATATAAACTACCTAGTTAAATCTGCTAGACTGGATTGCCGCGCCCTAGGGGGCTCGCAATGACATGTCAAAACAAAAAATAGTAGACAAAATAGGAATCACAGCCAGCACAATCTGTGCCATACATTGCGCGCTAGCACCACTGCTAATCACTATCGCTCCACTAGTTGGACTTGGCTTCTTGTTTGAAGAAAAATTCGAAACCATTTTTATTATGGCAACAGTGGGCCTGGCCTTCTTAAGTATTGCTTGGGGTTTCCTCAAAAAACATAGAAGCTTTGAACCCTTTTACCTACTGCTTTTGGGGGCAGCGATCTTTTATATCTCACACAACTTTCATGACCTCATGCACTTCATCCCACATCCAATCTCGATGGGCCTCGGTGGACTTTCAATTGCAATTTCACATTACATCAACTTGAGACTTTGCCATCATTACGACTGTGACAAGAGCTGCAGCAATCCGCTCCATAGTCAATAGTATTGCGCAATTAAACTCTTTTAATTGACAGTCAGGTCATAAGCCTAAAGCAGTCAGCGACTCAATCTAAGCTAGAAAAGTTCCCTAAATTAGATTTTTATTACTGAAGCTAGCTTGAATTCATAGGCAAAAGGCCCTATATTTAAATGACGCTTTTGTAGAGGGGACCTTGCGGTCTGTCAGCCGACCCCTAGATAGAGTGTCCAATTAAATGATTTTAAGTATTGGAACACTATATCTGGGATCTAAACAAAAACTCAAGCGTCTCTAGAAACTACCCAAGCATATGACTACAAACACACAAGTAATAATTGACGATTTTGAAACTGACGCGACTGACGCTGCGCTGCATGTTGATGTTGAAGAAGTGCCAGTGGCACCAGACGCTACCGGGCTACTTGCGCTGCGTGATTATTATAAGCCGTTTGAATACCCGCAGTGTTTTGAATACTTCAAATTACAACAACAAGCTCATTGGTTGCCAACCGAAGTACCAATGGCTGACGATATCGTTGACTTCAAAACCAAACTTACTGCCCAAGAGTCAAACTTAATTATTCAAGTACTTCGCTTCTTTACTCAAGGTGATCTTGAAGTACAGAACAATTACAACCAACAACTAGTTCACGTTTTCCCTAAGCCTGAGATCACTATGATGCTCACTAGCTTTGCAGCGATGGAAACAATCCACGTTTGGGCTTACTCGCATCTCAATGACACTCTAGGTCTGCCAGAAGTCGAGTACAAAGCTTTCCGTGAATATGAAGCAATGAAGAATAAATATGAATACCTTCAGAACTTCAAAATCGAAAGCGATCAGGACATCGCTCGTAACTTAGCTGTCTTTGGTGGCTTCATGGAAGGTGTAGCTTTATTTGCTAGCTTTGCGATCTTGATGAACTTCCCAAGAAGAGGTCTACTCAAGAATGTGGGACAAATTATTACTTGGTCAATCCGTGATGAGTCTTTGCACTCAGAAGGTGTGTGTTCACTATTTAGAGAATTTATTAAGGAGAAGCCTGAACTTTGGACTAAAGAGTTCCGTCAGGATCTTTACAATGCTTGCGATGATATGGTCAAGCTAGAGGACAACTTTATCGATACTTGTTTTGCACTAGGAGCGGTAGAGGGACTCTGTCCAAATGATGTCAAACGCTATATTAGATACGTTGCCAATAAGCGCCTCCACGATCTAAATCTCGAGCCACTTTACGACATCCCGGAGAATCCTCTACCATGGCTCAACCTTATGGTTAATGGTAAGGAGCATGCCAACTTCTTTGAGACGCGTGCAACCGAATATGCCAAGGGTGCGATTATCGACGACTGGTAAGTTTACCGCGGTCCTGAACTTCAATTACTGCGTTGCTGCGCTCTCCTCGGAATCCTCATTTACACTCAGTAAACTCCGGTTCCTCGGAGAGCTAGCGCCTTGTACTTGAAGCCCAGTCCTCGCTCAAACTAGACACTAGTAGGTTTTTCAGCCGTGTCGTTGCGAGGCACGAAGCAATCCAGTCAAGAGTTATTCAGTTAAAACCTTTACCTCAAAAACTTGAGGCTCAATTGTTTCTGCCTTGCGCTCCAAGGCTCGGGTCCATACTTGATATTTAGTTTTAAGCAGCACAAACTCCTGCAAAACGGTTTTGTACTGTTTATTACTAAGTTTTTTTGCACGGTATTTGACTTCTTTGTCAGTTTGTCTCAGGCTAGACCGGCTCCACTGAAACAAAACTTGATTGACCTTAAGCAGGCAATCATAGATCAGCTCTGTTATGTTCATTGTTCACTCCCACGCTTAGACCCCCGGCGAAAATCCAAGCTTGATTTGTCATTAAAACTTCATTAGCCGCGTTATGCAATCCCTCATTGGCTAAAGCCAACTTCGGGCACGTCCTATAGACTTCGCAAGCCTTGCTATTGAAGCTTTACTAACAAATCAGTATTACAAAGTATTGACTTTTAACTTTTTGATAGTCATTTATAATTAATTGTATGAATCAATTATTAGATGCATACAATCGTGTTGCTGCCTCATTCACAGACTTATCACTCTTAGTAACGCGGCTAGTTTTAGCCTATGGTTTTTATGACCCAGCTATCAAGAAGTTAACTAACTTCTCAGACATTGTGATGTGGTTTGACCAAGGCTTGCATTTACCATTTCCATATATTAATGCTGTGCTGGCTACTGGTGCTGAAGCACTAGGTGTGATCTCACTAGCGCTTGGACTCAAAACTCGATTATTCTCGCTACCATTAATGGTCACTATGCTAGTTGCAATTACTATGGTGCACTGGGGTAATTTTTCAGCTCATGACAATGGCTTCGAGATTCCACTTTATTACTTCATCATGCTCTTTGTTTTGCTGACTCATGGTCCAGGCAAATTTAGCATAGATGGCCGTGATGGCTAGTTAACTGCCGTCATTGCGAGGCGGCGAAGCCAACGAAGCAATCCAATGCATAGGTTCCGCTATATTCCATGCATTAGATTGCTTCCCGCCACGCTTAGCTCGCGGTCGCAATGACCGAGAAACAAGAGTTTGCTAAACAAGGTATCAAATCCTCAAACTGACTCAAATTTTTAGTCATGATCACCATGATGATTTCTTTATTGTCATTGGTTTTGATCAATGCTGCATCATGCCTTACCATTGAAGTCCAACCTGCTTTGGAGAAGTATTCTTTGATTTGATCTTTATCTTCCCGCAAACCGCGAGCAATAAATTGAGTTTGAATATCAGAATCATCTTCTAACTCACGCTTGATCGAAACAAAAAGTTCTGGAAAATCAGCCCGTAGTGCCATCATGATCTGAACTACATCTTGAATCAAAATTGCATTGCGCCCAAGACCTTCTTCTTCAAGACTAAGTTGTTTCTCGCGCCCATAAGGTGCAAAGCTGAAACACTTACCTGGTAAATTAAGTTGTTTGCTATAGCCGCGCTCATGAAAAAACTCTGAGATTTGATGGCGCGCATTCTTAAAGACTTCAAGCCCAGCCTCATCCAAGCGGGGACCAGAACTGACGCCACTATTGTAGTCCATTAAATAGCTCAAAGCATCATTGTCAGACTCACGCAAAGCAGCATCAATAGCAGCATAGACATCATCCATGTGATTAGCTGAAGCAAAACTCTCCGGGTCTTTGATTTTCTCCAGTGCAAAATCAGCAGCATTAGATTGGATTTTGTACTTAGCAATGTAAGCATGAAATAACTTGATCAAACTTGCTGGATGATAACGCTGGTCTTGCTGCTCATAGTGATGATAAATCAGTGGTTCTTTATCAAGTGGATAGAGTGCAATAGAAACATTGATATCAGGATCGTGAGAGCCCTTTACGGTCTCCTTAATAGCTGAACTAACAATCTCCTGGAAATTCATTTATTTAATAGTATCAATTTTGGAAGATTTGTTATGAGAGCCCCCGGAGAAATAACAAAGCCATTGGAGCTATTCATGACAAATCTAGAGGGCTAGGGCTGCTAAATCTTTGTAAGGAGCATTTTTGATTGCGAAAGCTGCAAGCTTATCAGCAGCACTTGTTTTAACCGTAGTCTTACTAGTTTTGTAAGCAAGCTTTGCTGGCACTTTAACCACCCCTACTGCAAGTTTAGTTGTAAGCTTCACTGCCTTAAACGGCAAACTAACCACTGCTTTAATTGGATTAAAGGCCTGAACTGGGCCCTGCAATCCTGCCATAACTAAGAACAAAACTAAAAATCTCATCGAATCCCCCCTTGAAAACACCTATTATCTTATACCCTTTTGGGTACCCAGGGAATCCAAAAACTAGGCAACCTGTAAAACAGGGGTATTTTGGGCTTGAACCGGAGCTTTGATTGACTGAACTTTCTTCTCTTTGTTTTTCTGGCCATTATAGGCATTCCAAAGAGCGTAAGCTGAAACGTTTAATGCAGAACCAAGGTGAATCAAAACTTTAGCAGCATCATCACTAACCCAACGTTTAACAATATCAGCACAAGCGCCAATCATACATAAAATACCAATGGTTAACTTATGGACGTTAGCTCGCTCACCCCAAAGGAAACCAATATCACCAAGTATGCCACCCACATTGCGCAATAGTCCAAGTGCGCGCGCAGTAAGAGTATCTCTGGCGTCACGGGCAAAAAGCATGATCGGCAAAGCACCTGGCAAAATCATGGAACAATTGACAAAGAAGATTCCTTTTTTTGGATCCAACTTACCTTGCACGAAATCACTCACCATCTCCTTAAAAACTTGCCAAGTAAGTTTAATGTTACCCAAATAACTTTGGTTAGCTTTTTGGGCATAAGCGGCAAACTCTGGTGACCTTTCAGACTTCTCCTTAATCGTCTCTACCACCAGATCATAGGGTTGATTAAAACCGGTACTACTGCCATAAACAGCATCAATATTAGCGTCTCCAACCAAGGGTAAGAAACTCGGTGGCACTAATTTAATCAAAGCCTCAATTGGTTTTTTATTTTTCAAAGCTTCAAAAAATGCATAGCCATAAGAAGTAATTGGTGCAATCCAACGAGTGAATAAGAAGGCAGCATCATTGGAAACTTTGTTAACCGCCTTCATCAAAGAATCTGATTTGGAATTTTCAAATGAAGTAATAGTTGCAATAAAGTGCAAAAGGGCATTAACTGTACTAATAAAAATATTACGGTGATTTGGCTCCGTAACAATCTTGTGAAAAAATCCTTGTTCTTCTTCTGGCTTAGTCTTGCTCTGTTCATCAACTATTGGCATCGATAATTCTTGAGCTAAATTTTCAGTCTTGGCTTCTGGGCTTTCTTCTTTTTCTTCCTTAGGACGCAAAGCATCTGCGATCTCAAATGAGGCCGCGGCAATATCAGGTGTGATGGCAGCTAGGTCTGCTAGATCCATAAGTCAAACAAGGCCCAAGAATTGGACCTAATCTTTTATTTGAAGCCCAAAAAGAGCTTCGCTATACATATTAGCAAATTAGCCTGCTATTAGATAAGCAAATATGAAATAAGCAAACCAAACAGCAAAAAAATGGCTATCTATGCGGTCCAATACACCGCCATGAGAGAAGAGCAAGGTCCCAGAATCCTTAACCCCAGCTGCTCTTTTGAGGGCACTAACCATGAGATCACCTATTTGCGCCACTATTGCAAAAAGTAGTCCCAAAACAAAGAAAACTGCAAATTTGCCGTCAATTACAGAATCAAGTGCCTGATAATAAGGGCAAGCAAGAAAACTCTCAGTCAATTCAAAACCCCAGGCATGACCAAAACCATAAAAAGCCAGCGCCGCAGAGACCAAACCACCAATACTACCAAGAACCGTTTTCTTAGGACTGACCTTCGGTGCCAATTGCTCGCGCCCAAACCACTTACCGATAAATAGTGAGCCAACATCATTAGCTGAGATCGTCAAAATCATCAACATGGTAAATTCCATACCCTGATCCATCATCCGAATCCATGTAAAGAAACTTGGCAACAAACCAAACTGAAAGACCGCCCAAAGTGAAGCAGTGACATCACCAAAGTGAGTGTAATCTGCTTTGAGTAAAATGCGCGGAAAAATAATTACATAGGCTGCAATCACCGTCGTCAAGAGGAAGGTATAAACCATACTTGGACCTTGATCAGTACCAAGCAAAAGTGGGCAAAGAATAAAGAGCACGACAAAAAAACGAATCCAAGAATCAAGTGGATAAATTTCTAAGTTATTGCATAAAAATTTAAACTCACGATAAGCAAGCAAACTAAAAACCAAAATAACCAAAGCCCAAGTGACTGGACCAAAGTAAATTGAAGCCAAAGCCAAACCAAGTAGCGCAAAGCCAATCAAAATTCGATTCAATAACTTGTCCAAACAAACTCCTTTGTTTTAGCTTCTAGTTATTTTATAGTAAACTGACCGTCATTGCGAACGAAGTGAAGCAATCCAGACTAGATTGCTTGGTCGTTCCTCCTTAGAATGACAATTGATCAGGATAAGATCACGATAAGTGACTAGAAAGGCCTTGATAGAATTAGCCAGGGCTTAATATAGCTAGATACCAAATGCCAAACAGCTCGCTCAAGCTCAAAAATATTCTTAGCGAGATCGATGATAGCGATCCAAAAGAGCTGCGCGCCATTCTAGATGAATTCTACCCACAAGATATCGCTGAAGAATATCACAATCTAGAACGCGAAGAAAAAATCACCTTATTTGACATTCTTTCTTATAAACAAGGGGCTGAAGTTTTGGTTGAACTTGAGAACGAAGATGTTGAAGAAATTTTCAAAGAACTTTCTGATGAACAAATCACCAAGTTCACCAACCACATGGAGCTCGATGACGCTGCTGATATTTTAGGTTTACTTGATGACGAGCGCATGATTCGCATTCTGGAAAATATACAGCGTCCATTTGAAGTCAAAGAATTAATGAGCCATGATCCTGATACCTGTGGCGGTATCATGAAACCAAGCTTTATTAGTGTGCGCGAGGATCTTAAGATCGCTGCTGCTCTGCGTTACGTTAGACTCAAGGCTCGCGAGGAAGGTATTGAAATCATGTATATTTTTGTCACCAAGAAATTTGGTGAACTAGTAGGAATCATGAGTTTACGTGAACTCTTCCTGGCACCTGACACTGACACTGTCGGCACTCATATGAATACTGATGTGATTTCCGTTAATGCTAGTAATGACCAGGAGCAAGCCACCGACTTACTTTCCAAGTACCGCTGGCTGGCTTTACCAGTAGTCAACGACAACAATCAACTAGTTGGGATTATTACTATTGATGACGCTTTTGAAGTTATTGAGGATGAAACCACCGAGGATATTTATCAATCTATTGGTATTAATGTTGAAACTGAAGACAGTGCTAATGTAGTCAAGTCACTTGTTAGTGAGTACGCCAGCGCCTACAAAGCACGCACACCTTGGATTTTAGTAACCTTACTCGGTCAATATATGGCGGCCTCGCTCATTGCCAGTTATGATGCCACCATTGCAGCAATTCCAATTGCAATTTCTTTCATGCCATTACTTTCTGGTCTCTCCGGTAATATCGGTAATCAAAGTTCTACCATTATGATTCGTGGTATTTCTACTGGTGAAGTTCAAGTTGGTAAAAGTTCACAGATCCTAGTTCACGAATTGATCATTAGTTTAAGTATCGGACTTACATGTGCGCTGGTTACAGGTTTGATGTCACTCTATGTCTATCACAACCAAACACTTTCAATGCTGATTGGTTTGTCATTAATTATTTCAATGATGCTTGCTGTTGCCTTTGGTACCATCACTCCATTTGTCTTTAAGAAGTTAGAGCTTGATCCAGCTGCAGCCAGTGGTCCGCTAATCACTACCGCTATTGATATCATTACTTTCTTAGTTTATTTGAGTTTGATTACTAAGTTTGTTTCGGTCTTAGTTTAAGGTTGCTCGCTTGATAATTTAAGGGCATAATAATAATGATGCGCTATCTCCTCATTTTGGCATTGCTCGTTCTTTGCAATCCAGCTACAGCAATCCATAAACCTATCAAACTCAAGAGCTATAGACTCAAGGAGCTTGACCCACATCATGGTCTCAAAGAAGCAGTAATGGAAGGACGCGGAGTCTGGGTTAATGTTTGGAACTACCCAAAAGATGTTGAAGCCTTTATGGATAGACTCGATAAATTTGAGATGGACACAATTTATCTACAGGTCAATAGATCAACTACTGATGTCTTCAAATTACAGAAGGGTGTTGATGAGATTCTTAAAGAAGCTCACAAGCACGATATCAAAGTTATCGGCTGGACATACTGTTACCTGAGAGACGTCAACTCTGATGTCCGCAAGTTTGTAGAACCAGCACTCTACGTTAGCCCTGACGGTGAGAGACTTGATGGCATGGCTGCTGACATCGAAGAGAACACCAAAATCTGGGCAGTTAAAGCTTACACCAATAGAATCAAAGAAAAGTTACCGAAGAACTATCCAATGATTGCAATTGTTTTCTCACCAGAAATCAAATCACAATACCCATGGGAATACATGGCAAACAATTGGGATGTTTTGATGCCAATGACTTACTGGCATGGACTCAAACGCCGCAATCATGACACTGTCTACAACTTTGTCAAAGACAGTATAATCAGCCTGCGCAAGCTTACTAAAAAAGACAACCTAAGAATTCATATGATCACAGATGGCGATAGAACCAATAGCGAAGAAGTCAAAATCTCACTCAAAGCAGCCAAAGAGCTTGGAGTAGGTGGTATCAGTATTTATCCAGAACATTTAGCCTCTGACGAAATGTTAAGGGAAATGAGCCGTCACTAGTAAATGAAGCTCCTCGGGGCCCATAGACGATTAAACAACAAAAGGTATTGACATTTTAACCGAGTTTTGTTAAAATAAGAGCCGTGAGTGCCGGTGAACACAAAGTTAATTTAAGCCATATCCAGCCCCAAACCCGGCGAGAAACTAGTCCTAATCCTGCTGGTGGACTTGGTGCAAGTAATTCACACGAAAATAACCGGAATATCGCTCGATCAATATCACAAACAGACGGGCAAACCGAGTCAGAGCCAACAACTAAAACTGCAGATGAAATTTGGCGACAAAGACTCAAATCACTCAAAGCTGACCATGCTGCAAAGTTCTCTCCTGTTAGCGAAGAGCAAATCTCTGGTCTAAAAGAATTAGATAGGCATATGATCATTGGACCAGCAAAATTAACAGAGATAGATTTAAGCGCAGCTAGTATTCAAGATAGCTTTTTGGCAAGTTTAAGATTGATTAGGTCAAACCTCAGTGCTGCCAAACTTAATAGATCACTACTAGAAGCTGTTGAAATTCGTCATTCAAACTTAAAAGAGATAGATCTGAGTGAAAGCATATTTCAAGATTCTAACTATTTCATAGACTGTAATTTAATAGGAGCAGACTTTAGAGATATTAGCTTCACCGACCGTCAATCCAAAATTATAATTGATGAATCAAGTGATTTAAGAGATGCCAAATTTTCAAGAACTTCAATAGAAAAAAATTCGAGTAGCTTTGTTATTGATGGTAATAAACCTGTTCTTGTAAGTGATCCTATGTGTACTAGGCATTCCCCAGCAGAAGTTATGGATAGGCTTAAAGGCAAGGGAGCTCTCATCGTTGATGACTAAAATACAGGCGCTATTGCATTAAAGCTATCTTTCTTATTTCAATAGCCTGAGCAAAAGCTTGAACCATGTCACTCAGTCCGTAGTATACCGAATTAGCAACCAGTGAATGCCCTATGTGTAGTTCTTGAATATTCTCAAGCTTCTCCATCAAAGCTGGTAAATTAGGCACAGTCAAGCCATGACCTAAATTAGTTTTAAGTCCAAGCTGCTGAGCTTGAGCTAGTGCAAGAGCGATACGCTCAACTTCTTGCTGCACTGGCTTAACTAAATTATCAAAACTTAGTGACTCCACGTCCTCATCCAGCAAGAAGTAACTTGCCATCTCATTATGATATTGAATAAATAAATTAGCGTAAGTGCCGGTATGAATCTCGACAAACTCAGCTCCCAAATCAGCACTAGCTTCAAGCTGCTCTATCACTGGATCAACAAAGAATGAAATTTTAGTGCCATTGTCCTGGATTGGCTTAATAAATTCACGCAAATAATCAGCTTGAGCTTTAACATCAAGCCCGCCTTCAGTAGTGAGCTCCTCACGCTTCTCTGGCACTATAGTTGCAAGCTTAGCTTTAGTAGAGAGACAGACCTGACGAATTTCCTCAGTTGCTCCCATTTCAAAAGTTAGATTCAAACGTGAGCTTCTAAGATAGTCATCAATCTCACGAATATCATCATCATTAATATGACGTCTATCTTCACGTAAGTGAGTAGTAATACCATGCGCTGGCGTGCCTTCTAGTAACATGACAGCATGCAGCGGACTAGGTTCAATAGTTCTGCGCGCTTGACGTAAAGTTGCAACATGGTCAACATTTATATGCAGTTCTGGTCTGCTCATCTCAAAACTTTCCCTGTGTTCATAACTTCCTCATAGAAAGGTTTAACCACTTCACTATTCATACCATCAGGATGACTTGCAATCAACTCAATATCCGGATAAATCTTATCAAGCTGAGACAAAATTCTATAACCATTCTTACCTTTGGTAGATTTGACAGGTAGATCTTTGGAGACAATCAACAAATCAATATCACTCAATTCAGTAGCGCAGCCCTTGGCATAAGAGCCGTAAAGAACTGCTTTGTCGATAGAGAACTTTTGCTCCACCTTAGACAGAAATTCTTCAAGCATACTAGTTAGTTCTTGGTTATTAAGCTTTTTAAGCATTTAAACACCTCCTTAGTATCCTTAAAATATTGCTGACAACTAATGATATCAAATTCCGCTTCAAACTGCTCTACATCCTCTGGGTACCTTGAATCAATAAGCCTCATCTAACAGAGCAAGAAATTTAAGCTACTTATCCTCCAAGTCAACCTTACACACATCTATTGCTAATTTTTTCAAACTGTGAATCTTTGGAGGGTGACCAACTAGTTCTTCACAGATCCCCTTAAGCAACTTTTCAACAGAAGCATGCAAATGAGTGATAGTACCAAGTGATTCGCTTGCGTCCAAACACAATTTGGCATACTTAAGATCTTTCTCTGCAATCTTTAACCAATTGTGGGTTAGTTTCTTCATGGCTATATCTTGTGAGCACTCATCTCAATCGGATTATAGATGGTATCACGCTCAATTGCAGTGAGTCCAGCTCCCTCAATGAGATTAGTCAAAGTGTCCTCAGCAAGTGAACGCTTAGACGCACCAGCTGCTCTAGTGATGCGTTCAGCTTTGACCGTACCATCAAGATCATTAGCACCAAAACTCAAAGCGATCTGTGCCATCTTCTCACCAAGCTGAATCCAATAAGCTTTGATATTGTCAAAGTTATCAAGCATGATTCTAGACAAAGCGATATTTTTTAGTTGATCGTAACCAGTAAGCGGTTTAACACCGCGCTCTAATAAATCATTGCCTTCATAATGACAACTAAGTGGTATAAATGTTTGCCAACCTCCTGACTTATCCTGCGCTTGACGCAAAAGATCAAGATGCTCAATTCTTTCTTCTGGCTCCTCACCAATTCCAGCAAGCATAGTAGCGTTGGTGCGCAAACCTAATTCATGAGCAGTTTGATGAATCTCTAACCAAGTTTCAGCATCAATTTTGTCAGGGCACATCTCATCGCGCACCTGTCGTGAGAAAATCTCAGCGCCACCACCTGGCATACTATCCAAGCCTGCATCCATCAAGGCTTGCAAAACTTCTTTATAACTAGTCTTGCTGAACTTAGCAAAGAACTCAATCTCTACAGCAGTAAAAGCTTTGACATGAATCCCTGGTGCTTCTTGCTTGATTGCTCTGATCAAATCAGAATAGTATTCAACCAAAGTCTTGGGATTCAAACCACCAACTATATGCACTTCAGTCGCACCTTCGGATCTAGCAATCGCCACCCGATCAAGCGCCTCGGCGATGCTCATAGTGTAAGCGCCCTGGTCGTTAGGACGACGAGCAAAAGAACAAAAATCACAAGTACCAATACAAACATTGGTTGGATTGAGATGCAGGTTAGTATTCCACCAAACCTGAGTCATACGTGCGCGGGCTGTAGCTTCATCAAAACCGCGAGCCAATGCAGTTTCATAAGCCTTACGTTCACGCACAAAATTAGCCATATGACCAAGTAAGAAAAGATCATTGGATCTAATCAATTCAACCCCCTCGTCATAACTAATACGCTCTGAAGCTAAGATTTTGGCTGCAATTTTAGATAAATTATGGCTAGATGATGCTAACTCATCTACAAAAAAGCTTGAATTAGTTTTGAGTTTGCTTTGGACCGCCATATGGCATTGATGATAGCACGCAGTTTGTCATCCTGAGCCCGGCGGGCGTCAGGATCTCATAATGTTACACTGAGGTCCTGTGTTAGGTTCCGCAACGAGATCCTGACGCTTCGCTCAGGATGACAAACAATGAAATTGAACTTAGTACAAGACTGGATAGATTACGACAAATCTTTACTTTGCCAGCAAGATTACTACCTTAACAATGGAGTGAGTATTTATCTACTTGAGCACCCTTATCCGGTTCCCAGTTTACTAACAAATAGTCGTGCTCACGCCGAATCAGTACTTGAAGTGATTAAAGCTAATCTTGCTGATTTGCCTGAGCAGGTCAGGATTCTTGATATTGGTTCTGGCTCTGGTTGCTTTGGTGCAAACTTGCTTGACGCAGCTAAAGATGCTGGCTGCCTAGACCGGCTGCAATTTATATTTAGTGATCTTAGTGAGCAAGCAGTCAAAGAACTTGAAACAAGTGAGATGCTCAAAGATTTCCATAATCACATTCAATTCATGCAAGTCGATGCGCTTGCTCCAATCAAGCTCAAAGATATTTCTGTCATCACCATGAACTATGTCTATGACGCGCTGCCAATGTTACCTGTCAATAATGGACAAAAAATGCAAGTCAAACTACTTGAACCAGTTGAAGCCGAGCCAAATCCATTTCCGATGCAAAACTTAGTACTCGAGAGCCGCTGGCAAGATTATGATCCAGAAGATGAAGTCCAAAAAAAATATCATAAGTACTTAGAGAATGATCTTTACTTCAACTACAAGGCAATAGAGATGACTGACAAGCTAAGTCAACTACTTTGCCCCAATGGCTTTATTGCAGTAGCTGAAATGATTGAATCAAAGTCAAAGTTAGCATTTGATCTTTATGGCAATACTTGCGCTCATGCAGTTAGTGAGATGCCTATCATTAGAGCAATGGAAGCTCAAGGAATGGAAGCACTGCTAGCCAAAGATTCACAACTGATGAGGATCTTTTTCTTCAATAATCCTGAGACCAAAACGAAACTCAAGGATCTTCTTTACCAAGAGTTTAATCAAACTACCAGAACGGATAAGCTTTTACAAGGCTTGCAAAATTAACAATACATGCTATGCTTACAAAAGTAAGTGGCAATCAATTCCTCCCATCAAGAAAAGAACTCACTGCTGCAAGCGGAGCCAAATAGTGCCGAGCAGAATCTCGAGCGCCATAATAATGCCTTGAGACCCCAGAGCTTCGATGATTATATTGGTCAAGCTGAATTAATCAAAAGTCTCAAGATTTCAATTAGCGCAGCTCGCAAGCGCGGCGATCTGGCTAGCCTCGGGCATATGCTACTCTACGGCCCTCCTGGACTTGGTAAAACTTCACTAGCTTATTTACTTGCTAGTGAGCTTGGCACTGAAGCCAAAGTCTTCTCAGCCCCTGCACTAGAACGTCCCAAAGATATCCTGGGAATTCTGATGGCAGCCAATGAGGGCGACATAATTTTTATTGATGAGATTCATCGCTTGAATAAAATTACTGAGGAGCTTTTGTATCCAGCAATAGAGGATTACCAGATCGATATCGGTAGTGGCAAGGGTACTAGTTCTCGCTTGATGCGGCTTGATATCAATAAATTTATTCTAGTAGGAGCCACTACCAAACTAGGTTTCATCAGTGCTCCATTGCGTGACCGCTTCATTCATATCCATCGTATGGAATATTACAGTGAAACGGAATTAGCTCGAATCCTATTGGACAATAGCCACAAACTCGGACTTGATCTACAAGAAGCAGCTGCTCAAGTTATTGCATTGCGCGCTCGGGCGACCCCAAGAATTGCCAATAGATTGCTAAGACTGGTACGTGATTACGCTGAGCATAAGAATCTTAGTCAAATTAGTGAGACCGATTGCAAGCAAGCCTTGGATCTATATCGTATCGACAAAGCTGGACTCGATAGTATGGACCGTAAGATTCTTAGCTCTATGCTTGAACATTATCAGGGTGGACCAGTGGGACTTGAAACTATTGCTGCTATTACTGGTGAGGACAAGAATACTATTGAGGATTACTACGAGCCATTTTTGATTCAATCTGGTTTTTTGCATAGAACTCAAAGGGGGAGGGTTCTTACCCAGAGAGGGTCTGAGTACGCTAATCAAATTTCGAATAATTAGCGTATGGTCGCTTTGCTCCCTGCATATGGGCTACGCCCTGCTTAAGCAGCGAAGCATTTGCAGGCACGAAGTGTCATGTGCAGGGAGCAAAGCGACCATATGCCACAATACAAAATGGCCATATAAAAACTTTAGATCTATAATAAAGCTATGAACTTGAAGCGCATAGTCATAGGCTCACTCATTGGTGTCCTGAGTTTTGCTTTAATATCTTGGACCAGTCCAGCTAGTTGGCGCAATATCGAGTCGCCACTACTTTCGGCACAATCAATTTTAAGAATCCTGAGTCCGTTTCCCAAAACAAAGTTTCAAGTCTTTGAATTCAATGAAGATGAAAAGTTCAATCTACCTGAAATGTTAGTCAGTGAACAAAAAGATCTAGTACTTAGTTTAGTAACCGAATTAGCAAGCCACGGCGCCAGAGATATCAAACTATTGATCAACGAAGAAAATATTTATCGTATTAGTGAAGCTGAACTCAAGACGGCTGTTGCTGACTACAATACTGAAGTTGAAAGAACTAGCCGCAAGAACCTCAACCGAGCCATAGAAACCAGAACTGAAGCAGGTTTGATGCTAGACCAAAAATCTTATGGTAACAAGCGTCACGCTATAAGTAATATCCTTGCTGGCAAACTCAATGAGAAAAAGACTCAAACCAGAACCAATATTCTAATTTCACCAAAGCTTGACCTCAAAAAATCTGAACTAAGTGATTTCAAAAATTATTTCTCAGATCGCTGGGTTAACTATGTTCAGTTTCATCCATTACTCAGTTTTATTTTGTTGGTTACTGCTGGCGTATTTTTGACTGCAATGATTTACTGGGCAAGAATAGTAAGCTTTTTTGCACTCAATTTGAGCTTACTCGTGCTAGGACAAATTGGAGTAAGTTTCTTCAATACCCATCTTGAAATCATGCCATTAATCTTAGGTCTGACTGCTGTATTACTGATCTCTAGTGTCTTTGACCTTAATTTCTTTAATTTCAAACTAAGCAGCATCTATCAAGCCAAACCCAAGCAAGCTAAGCCTAGTCCAGTCAGTGAAGACCCTCGTATGGTTCTCACAACTCCATTTGTACAAGCCGGTGAACAAGTCCAGCATAATCAAGTAGAAGCAATGCAAAGCAAATTCTTCCGCCAGCAAGAAGAAGAGCTTGAAGCAATTGCACTCAAATTCCAAGAACGTACTATTGGACCAATCATTAGTATGCAAGAACAAATGAAGGAACTGCTAGAAGCCAGTCCAAGTAATCAACTAGAAACCACTTGCCGCTATTTCAATGATTTGATTGAAGAGATTGATGGTATTTTGTTCAGCTTAGCGCCATTTAAGTTTGAAGATGGACGTGGTTTACTCTCCTTACTTGAATTATTTGCCGCCAAAATCCAAATAGCAAGTCATGGTCTAATCCAATTGCAGCTTGGTTCTGAGTTTAGTAAACTCAAACTCTCTGCAGATGAAAAAATTCATAGCTACCGCATCATCCAAAAAATGCTTGAGCTAATTATTACCAACAACCAAAACACTCAAGGGCGTCAAATGCCGATATTTTTAAAACTAGAGATGCATGGACCAAGATTGCATTGCACTATTAGCTATGAAGGCAAACCTGCCAAAGCTGATAGTAACAAGATGATGGAATTAGAGAAACGTCTTGAAATTCTCAAAGCTGGCAAGATCAACTACGGTATTACTGAACTTGCTGAAGTAGCCGAGAATATAATCAATACTATGGAATTTAGTTTTGAAGCTAGTAGCCTTGAAGCTGCTAAGCACTCAAGTCAAGTCGCCTAAATATTGTAATCATCATCTTGAGCCTTAGGCTTCTCTTCTGAGTTTTGGGTTTCCTGGGCTTTGAGTTGTAGTTTTTCTACTTCTTCTCTAAGCTCTGGGTCAGAGATAGACTCAGGATCAATAGACTCTAAAGTTTTGAAATCAAGTTTGAATTGAAAGAGACCGGTAGCATAGAGCAAACTAACCAAGGCTCCCCACAATAATGATGCTTGCCAAAGCGCAATAGTCATATCACGGTCAATTTCAGTTGCATAACTAGCGTTCCAAATATTTTGGATGATATAGCTAGGCAGGATGATAAAGATTGAGCCAAGGGCCAACAAAATCAAAATTCCAAAAAAGTTAAGTTGAAACATCTTCATGTTTATTTACATTCTACATTCTAACAAAAAGCCATGAGATCCTGACGTCGCTCTGCTCCTCAGGATGACATCATATAACGAAGCCTTCTGCAAGCATGTCCTTGAGGTCTATTATTCCCAGTGCTTTTGATTGATTATCTACAACGACTAAACTAGAAATCCGGTATTCTTTCATGATTTCTGCAGCACTGATAGCAAGGGCTTCAGGGCTGACAATCTTTGGGTTTGAGGACATTATCTCTGAGGCTTTTTTCTTAAAACTATCAGCTCCAAACTTAAGCTGGGCCCGGCGCAAATCCCCATCAGTAATAGTACCTATGACTTTAGCCTCAGTATCGAGCACAGTAGTGAAGCCTAATTTCTTAGAATTAATTTCTTCAAGCACAGTTTGCAAATCAGCATCTTGGGACACACTTGCAATATCATCTTGCTTACGCATAATTTGTTCCACCTGCACAAAACTTCTACCCAAAGAACCAAGTGGGTGTGACTGAGCAAAATCTTCTTTCTTAAAATCACGGTGCTTCATTAGAGCAACCGCCAGCGCATCACCCATAGTAAGCGCAACTGTGGTTGATGAAGTCGGTGCAAGATCAAGTGGACATGCTTCTTTTGAAATTGGTGTGTGCAAAACTATATCAGCAAAACTAGCAAGTGAACTTTCCTTACCACCAGTAATTGCAATCAGTGGCAAGTTGCGTTTTTTGATTGCCGGCAAAACTTTGCGAAGCTCCTCGGTGTTACCACTAAAACTTAATGCCAAAACTAAATCATCAGCCTTGAGCATTCCCAAATCGCCATGTCCCATCTCAGCCGGATGAACAAAGAATGAAGGTGTACCAGTACTAGCAAGAGTCGCTGCGATCTTAGCGCCGATGTGACCTGACTTACCCATGCCGGTGACTACCACTCTACCCTTAACCTTCAAAATTGCTTCAAGAGCCTGCTCAAATTGATCATCGAGTGAATCCATCACTTGCTGAATTGAATCAAGTTCTATCTGGAAAACTTCACGGGCTATAGCTAGTGAGCTGCTTTTCTTATTAGTACTAAGCATAGATCTGTATTGTAGCTCACTTAGGTACTGTTCACAAAGCCCGATAACTGCGTTACGCGAGCCCTCATTTGCTACAGCAAACTTCGGGTCTACGTAAACAAAGCCCGTAATTCAAGTATTTTTCATGCTCGCAAGCCTTGTTCTCGAACTTTGTGAACAGCACCCATCAGCAAGCTTATCTTGATAATTATAGCATTATCTTATATCATTATGCCTGGACAGCAGATGAAGACTGAAAACAAAGTATTTTTGCTATTTGAAGACAATCACCAAGACCTTGGGGATATTAGCAATGCTTTGGACAAAGCCGGCGTAAATCCTGAACAAAGGATAGAAGCAGAGAACCCTATCCAATTATTCCGTAAGCCAGGTAGGCAAGAGACTTTACTAGATAAATTGCACCAAGCCGATTCAGAAAATCAGCCAATGCAACTCTTCATCATTTCAGATGTTGATACTCCTTATCGAGGCTTTATTGGTCTACTTGAATTTCTACAACTTGTTCTAGAACAATTACCGAGAGCCATTGAGGACATACATATCTGTTTCAACTCTGGCGCAGCTACAGAATCTGATCCCGAAAACAAAGCACAAGATCTTGAAGCACTCAAACTAGCCGATATTCAAAACTTAGATTTACCTCATGGAGAAAACTTTGAAGAACTCTGTTTGGAGAAATTAGATCAATTAGAACAATATATGAGAGATGAAGGAAGTGCTAATAATAGAATTGCAAAGTCAAATCATTTTCAGAGAATAGTCCCAGACTTAAGAGCAAGAAACAAAGCTCTGCAAAGCTCAAAAGTCAAAACCAATGGGATCTTAGAAAATTTTGCAAGAATCTTTCTTGAATTAACAAAAGAGCCAGTAGCTTAGAACAAGCTGAGGGAATAAAGTTATGAGAGACAAAACTAGCTCTAGTAATGCCCTCGGAGAATACACAATATGGACTCAAAAACCGCTTGATTTTATCAAGTATAGAGGCCAGTGGCGAGAATTTATACACTCTAAGACTCAAGCATATCAGTGGCAAAACTTCTTACTTACATATTTGTTTTATCTCTGAAGATATAGTGAGATTTCACTACTCCTCTGAAGATGATTTTGATCTATATCATCCTAATGTCCATCTTGAGTTTGCAAACTTTGAAGATACTCAAATCACTACCTCATTGCGAACCGAAAGTGAAGCAATCCAGTGGATTGATTCCAAGAACTTAAGTCTAAAAATCACCCCTGATTTATTACAAGTTCAAATTTACAATAAAGAAGGAAAACTACTAAGCTCCGATGAACCAGGACTTGGTTTCTGGTCTGGAGACTTAGATTATTCAGACAACACAGAAGTCCGTTGTTATAAACAATACTCTACTAGTCCATTAATTTATGGACTTGGTGATAAGACTGGCTCTATAAACCGTTGGGGCAGAAGATTTCGCAACGCGCCGCTTGATGCGCTTGGTTATGATTCTGAGTTCACTGACCCACTCTACAAAGACATTCCCTTCTATATAGAAATGAATCCGGAAACAAAAAATGCCCACGGAATTTTCTTTGATAATTTCAATGAGAAGTTTTTTGATTTTGGGCGCGAACGCAAACCATCACCTTATTACTATTTCGGAGCCGAGGCTGGAGATTTAAATTACTACTTTATTAATGGACCAGAAATCAAAACTGTAGTCTCTAATTACTTAGAGCTCACTGGTAAACCAGAACCTGTCCCAAGTTTCACTTTTGGTTATCTAGCTTCTGGCATGAGCTATACAGAAAACTGTCATCCTGAGGAGCCTGAAAGGCGACGTCAGGACCTCCCAAACGCAGCCGATAAATTACTAGAAACCTTCAAACGTTTCAAAGACAAAAACATCCCAGCAACTGCCTTTCATTTAAGCTCAGGCTATATCCAGGATACTAATGGACAACGCCAACAATTTGAATGGAATACTGATAAATTCCCGGATCCAGCTGATTTCTCAAAGCAAGCCAAAGAGCTTGGAGTAGAGCTCTGTGCCAATGTTAAACCAGTCTTACTAACCAGCCATCCTTTATATAAAGAAGCTATAGAAAAGAATTTATTTATAGAAAAGCCATCAGCCATGAGCAATGAGCAATCAGCCTTAGTCGTAGACTACTGGGGCGGCCAGGGTTCCTACTTAGACTTCCGCAAGCAGCAAACTCAAGCTTGGTGGACAGAGAAACTCAAAACAGAAATTTTAGCCAATGGCATTTGTGGCATTTGGAATGACAATAATGAGTATGAGATTTTTGAGCCGCATCAAGCTCAAGGTCATACTATGGAGATGCCACTAATAATGGCAAAGCTAGCATACAAAGCATTTTGCGAACACCGCGATGAGGTCCTGATCCCGACGCTTCGCTCAGGACAGGCTGTGTCTACGACTCCTCAGGATGACATGCTCCCGTGGATACTCTCTCGCTCAGGTTACTCTGGCATCCAAAAGTACGCCCAGACTTGGACTGGTGACAATAACTCAAGTTGGAAATCATTACAATACGACAACGCAATCTTAGCTTCAATGGGTCTCTCTGGCTTGATTCACGCTGGCTGTGATATTGGCGGCTTCTGGGGTGAAACACCAAGCTCAGAACTTTTACTCAGATGGATCCAAAACGGAGTCTTTACACCGCGCTTCTGCATTCACTCATATAAAGAAATCCCGACCGAGCCTGATCTCTATGAAGCTACAGAACCAGAACACTTTAAGATTATCCAAAAATTTATGGCACTACGCAATGAATTAATTCCTTACCTTGAAGAACAAAGTAAATTAGCTAGTGATTCTGGTATTCCGATCATGCGCCCTACTGTCTATGATTTTCAAGATGAAGCAGAAACTTATGAACAAAGTTTTGAATATATCTTCGGTGATAAATATTTCGTTGCTCCTATTTATGAGCCAGCTGCAAAAACACGAGAATTTTATTTGCCAGGCAAAGGGCAAACTTGGACTCATTATTTTACAGGTGAGAAGTTTCAAGGCGGTCAAAAACTCAAGTTAGATATCAATCTAGAAAATATCCCTGTTTTGACCAGAGACTAAAGACCATGCAAATTTACGCTAAACCATAAATTTGCCATGTAAAATTACGGCTATATATCAA
>JAPPOW010000186.1 GCA_028817775.1 Candidatus Melainabacteria bacterium
GGTGGTTTACCAGGTAGATTTTCCAAAATTTTGTTATTAGTTTCTTGTGCAGCCTCTGGTAAAGGAACTTTATTATCAAAAATCTGTACCGGGGACCCCGTTATCATTACTCCTGCACCACCATGAGGATCAATGCTCGGAAACTTCTTTGGACCTGGGTGTCCACCAAGTAGAGGACCAGTATGAATTATAGGAACTAAATCCTTTGGTTTGGATATGAGTATGGGAGCAAATGGAGAGTCATCAAATTCTATTCTAGGTTCATGCCTAGGTGCAAGGCCTAACTCGGCAAACTCATTATCAATCCCATTTACAGTACCTTCAGTGATTTCACCTAATCCTCCTGTAATCCCTTCTAATAAACCACTTGCAATCTCTGGTTCGTTTTTAGCTGGATTGACCGAATTAGAATTTACACTCTGACTTTCATTAACCATTATATTCTTACCCCTTAAACTAGGTATATCAAAGTAAAGTTAAGTTCAGGTTATTTCTTCAAATTAAGTCTTCGCCTCAACCTTCTTCAATTTAGCAATTTGAGCCCGATGCTCCTTATCACCAATATCAGCTTTACGAGAAGACAATGACTTAATAGCCTCTGGTCTACCATAACAAATAATTTTGTCGCCATGCTCAATTACGGTCTTACCATTAGGAGCACCCATAAAATGCTTACGGCGACCTTCTTTACGCTCGATACTTAGGATTAGAGTACCTTCACGGTCGAGTTTTAGATCCTTGAGTTCTTTACCTAGCATCCAACTATCATCTTCGATAAAAATTTCTGAAACTACAAAGCCCTTACCTAGTCCTAGAATTTCATGGTAATCAATTACATCCAAATGAGTAAAACGTTCCAGTACATCAATGATCACATGTTTCATTGCATGCTCAACAAATTTAGAACGCATAAAAATCATAATCGTAATCAAACCAACAAAGAGTACAGCAAAGATCACCAGTACATCAGTTGTATCCTTATTATTAAATGCAAGAATCAAAGAAGTAATAGAAGTAGTAAGTCCTGCACTACCACCTAACATCAAAGCCATAATTATTTTACGACGGCTCGATTGTTTCAAAATCGTTTCTGATTCTTTTGTTGTAAAACCAGCGCCAGTGAATGCGGAGAGTGCTTGGAAACCAGCAATGTCAGGAGACAAGCCTGTTAGTTCCAATGCCACAGCTGCAACCCTGATAATCAGGATACTCAGTAGAATAACAACAAAGAAACTAATGAGGGCTAGCATCTAGTTACAGTATACCCTGTTGGGCTAAGAAATCCCGCAACTGCCCCAAAGGCAAGCCTAGAATAGTTTCCTCCTTACCCTCAACTTTGGCAAATAACTTGTGACCATTGCGTTCAAACATATAGCTACCAGCTGAATGCAAGGGTTGTTCGAGCTCAACATAGTCCAAAATTTCTTCTTTACTCAAATTACGCATAGTTAGTACTGCTTGTTGATAAAACTCCTGTACTAACTTGTCGTTAAGATAGACACAAGCGCAACAATGCTGGATATGAGTTTTGCCGCTTAATTCACTAAGATGTTTAATACAGTTCTCTGGAGAACCTGGTTTGTCAAAGACTTTGCCGTCTAGTTCACAAATTTGATCAGCTCCAATTACATAAGCATCTGGAAATTTTTTTGAGACCCCCTGAGCTTTGGCTTTGGCAAGTTCAAGTCCGAGCTCTTTAAGTCCCAGATCTTTGAGTTTTAGTTTGAGTTCGTCTTCATCAAGGCTTGATTTTTCTTGACGAAAGCTCCAGCCAGCTCGTTCAAGCATGGCTTTACGTGTTTCTGATCCTGAAGCTAAAATTATTTCTTCTACCATGGACAGAAAATATTATAGTGCTAAAATTTGCTCATGTTCAAAATATTGTCCCCAATTAGCGTTATATTGATTGCTTTGGGCTTAATTTTCAGAAAAGATAGAACTAAACATGTCCCTTTGATGCTCTCAGCATTTACTGTCGATTTTATCCTATTGATTTGGATTGAATTTGCTAATCATGCAGTGGAGAAAGTTGCAGCTGAAGTGCAAAGTCCAGATATGAATGGTTTCACTATCTTCCATGCTTCAATTTCAACAGTTGTTTTGATCCTCTATGGTTTACTTATTTATACAGGTACCAAGGTTCTTAAAGACAAAGAGGCTGTAATAAAATTACATAGAATTTTGGCATATCTCTTTATTGCATTCAAATTAGCGAACTTCGTCACTGCATTCTATGTTACCTAGTAAAAATACAACTGTATATCTAGTCCAAATGACCTAATACTCCCCTTCTGACTGAGGAATTAGGCTTGCTTCTAGAGGAATATAGTCTATATGGCTATAGGTCCAGAACAAGAACAAGAGTTCAATAAGATAGTTGAGGTTGCTGTTAAAGAAGCAAGCTCTTTTTTAACCAGTAATTTAGGGCAAAGTTCCGAAGTTGAATTTTCCAGATTAATAGATTCGGTGATGACTAGTGACAAAGTTGCTATCAAGGCAGACTCTGGTTTGGTTAGTCTTGCTAGTAATCATGGACCAATCTCTTTGATTATTGCAAATATTCATGCTATCAATATCGCCAAACTTATCCAAGGAGATGAAACTGAGAAAGAAGAGCTAACAGAAGAAGATCTAGCTATTGTCTCAGATTTATTCAACGGAGCTATTGATACTATTCTTAGTTCTTTCAAGGCTCAACATGAAGCCCTTGAGCTTGCACTTGAAGGTGCTAGTCCTAAGATTCTCAAGCTTGAAGATGATGCAAGTTTGGAATTACCTGCTGGAGTTGATGATTCGGTTGGAATGGGACTTAAGATCAAGCTTGAAAGCGGACTTGAAATGGGTATCCAAATAGAACTTAATTCAGCATTGATTGAATATTTAGTTGGAGAACTTGGCGGTGTTGAACTCACTAGCCAAGCGGCAGCAGCACCGTCTAGTGATGGTTCTGATGAAGAAGAAATTCAAGATACACTTGCTAATGAAGAAGGAGGAGCGAATATAAATGACGGCTCTACCGACTTCAATCCTCGGCGTAACTTAGGTTTCATGCGTGGTGTCAACATGGAGCTAGTGCTTGAACTTGGTCGTTCTGAAATGCCAATGTCTGATATCCTAACTTTGACACGAGGTTCAGCAATTGAACTAGATAGGCCATGCGACAAACCTGTTGATCTTTATGTGCACAACCAATTGGTCGCGCGCGGTGAAGTTGTTGCAATTGATGATAATTTTGGTTTGAAAATTACTGAGTTGACTGGTAACCTTGATTTGGTTTCAGCTGCTTCAAGCCTACGGCCAGAACAATAAACACTAATTCTATAGCGTAATAAATATACAAACCAAGTGCAAGTCCACTGGTGAAACCGTATGAATGCAGCCCAACTCCAAGTAGGTTGATTCCAAACCAAGAAGTGATTACAACTACAGTAGCAATTGTGCTAGTGATAGCCAGCCCAAAGTCCTTGATCATACCTGCTAGTCTGGCGTGGAAGATGATTGCAGTCCACAAGACTATCAAAAGGGCACCGTTTTCTTTTGGATCCCAACCCCAGAAACGTCCCCAACTTTGATCAGCCCAGATACCACCAAGCATAGTACCTAGAAAACTAAAACAAAGCCCAAAGGCCAAGACCGCTAAAATCAGTTTACTCATTTGCTTTAATTTTTTCTTGTTTTGTTGTAATAAATCTTGTATCAAATAGATATGGGCGATGATTCCAGCTGTAAAAACTCCAGCATAGCCAATGCTGATACAAACTACATGAGTTGAGAGCCAGAAGTTAGAGTCCAAGACTGCTATTAGTACCTGCATAGTATCACCATCACTGGCAAACTTACCTGAGATTAATAATAGTACTAGTGCTACAAAACTAGTTATTAGTAAGCCTAAGTTTTTATCAAGCCAGAAATAAATAGCAATTCCAATTAGGGCTGCGATAAAAGAAACAAAAACGAAGGTCTCAAATAAATTACTAACAGGCGCTCGCTCTAGGATAATCATTCTTGCAACTATACCTGTCAAGTGTAAGCCAATGGCGACCACTGTAGATCCAAGCGCCAGATTGCGCATAATTTGTGGTAAAAAAACAAAACTCAGCATTAATAAAATGAAGCCAAGACCGTAGAGGAATTTAGCATTACCAAATGGATTGAGTTTAGTGTAGATTTGTTCAATTTGAATGGGTGGGGCTTGGTCAGCAAGCGCTAGTTTGTTTAATTGATTGAATTCAAACAAACTGGTATCCCATCTAACTTGATCTCCTGCTAAATACGCTTGGTAAGCTTGGTTGAGTAATTCTAGACCAGGAGCTGTTGAGCCACTTTCCAGCATTGCTTGCCAAATATCAGTTGAGTCATTAGGGCTATGTATGATTTCCATCTCTTTGAAACCAGCATAAAGCTCAGAGAAGCTCTTGTGAGTTTCAACCCAGGAAAAAATAGCTAAGCCTAATCCCAATAGTTCTCGATCTTTGCTTGCAAGGTTCTTTTTGCTTTGAAGATCAATTTTGGCTACAGCCGCTTGAACTTGATCACTTTCTAGTAATGCTCGGTAGAGATTAGCATTTTCTCCTAGTATATTGGGCTTGTGTTTTAATTCAAAATCAATATGCGGCAAGAACATACTAAATGAATTGAGTAATTGATGGAAACTGTTGAAGTTAGTGTAAATTCGCAGGAACTCTTTATCTAATTCACTGCGTTTGCTATCTTCTTTGCTTAGTGCATCCAAGGCATAGTTATATAGTGCTTCAAAGCTAGGTTCCAGCTGATCAAAGCTATAGCGACGCTTCTTCTCGACTTCAATTTCAAGCGCTTCAAGTATCTCAGGATTATTGATCAGAAATATCTTCTTCGCACTTGCTTTGGCTGGTTCAAATATCACCTCAGCAAGCCACTGGCTGGCATTGAGCTTACCAGCTTTGGATTTGCCAGAGAACCGCAATAGTAAGTTGCGCGCATAGCTAGAAAGTGGTTTGAAACGTCCTTGTTCCAATACCGTTATTTTTTCAAAGCTATTAAGTTTCACTTTGTTTGCATTGGCTGCAAGTGAAACTAAACTTAAAGCTAGCACGAGAACCAATCTAAGCATTCCTGCTCCTTAGATATTTTAGTAAGGCCTGTCCAAAGTGCCAGAATAAACCAAGTGAAATGATCAAGCTTGCGATATAAGGAAGTAAGCGACCTGAATTCTTGACTACAGCAAGTACTGTAAATTCATTACCATCCAAATCTTTACCATAACTAGATTGATAGAGAGTGTAATCACCAGAACGGTATGGTTTGTTCATGGAGATTGTGAATTTGCGTTTGCCATTTTGATCGCTAATCTTGACTTTGCTCATATAAGCCTTGGCAATCTCTGTACCTGGATGCAGGTCTCGCTTGACATCTAATAGCTGCACTGCAAATGGTAGTTTGTGAATTTTGCGTCTTAATTCAAAGATATACTGTTTGTCATTGATAGTGACAAAAGCAGTCGCTTCTTGTTCACCAACTAAGGTGATTTCGCGATTATCAAGTATTAAAGTGATAGCTCGATTATTCTTTTCAAAATCTTTTTCCACTTCTAACTGTTTAAGTATGCGTCCAGCAAAGGGGGTATCAAAATAGCGGGCATTAAGAAATTTGTCTTTGACATAGACCTTGAGTCCATCTAGTTCAAAGAATTTCCCAAGACTAAGTTGTCTCTCCTTGACTGTAAATTTACGATCATCTTGCCAAACAGCTAATTCCCATAAAATATAGTCAGAAGCTTGATTGCCTTGTTCTGCTTCCTTCAGTTCAATAAATGACTCAGAACTAAAATGGAAGTTCATAAAGGCGCTGAGCATTAGAATAACCATGCCTGTATGAGAAAGAATCAATCCTAGGTTTGACCAGCTATATCTAAACCTGGTAAACAAAACTACTAACAAATTAATCGAAAGAATCCATATAATCAAACGAGCTCCGGGTACGATGAACCAACCTGGAACGAACCAAGAATTAAAGAATCTTTGTTGAGTCAGATACAAGCCTTGCTCAACTTGCTCAATGGTGCCAAAGAAGACCAAAACTGCCAGTAAGAATAAACAAACCGTGGTTAGTTTAAGTGACGCCAAAAACGCAATAATCGGGTTGTGCCGAATTTGCATTACTTAATTCTAATAGCAAATTGGCTATTTTAAATAATTCTTAGTTATTTTGAGTATCATCCTGAGTAGCTGCAGAT
>JAPPOW010000138.1 GCA_028817775.1 Candidatus Melainabacteria bacterium
ACTTAAGTTCAAGTGGTTTTGCTACTGCAGATGAAATTACTGAGTTAAGTCAAGCAGAGTCAGCTTCCGTTCATTGGGGTGAAGATACTTTACGACCTGGCGAACATTCAATGGAACTAGGATTTCTTAAAGATATAGTAGATACGATAAGTACCCTTCTTTTTGAAGACTCAGCAGTTGGTTTCCATGTATTTTCTGATAATCTTTTTGGTATTGATGTTCAAGAAGGAGAAAATGAAAGTCAGTTCTCATCTTCTGACGGTAGCTTTATGAATTGGTTAGAAGGGTTTACTGCTCGACCTGGTACAAGTGAAACTGGTGACAATGTTTTAGAGGAATTCTCTAACAAAGTTCTAGATTTACTAGAAAAACTAAAAGAATTATCCGAAGTAAAATGGATGAGTAAAAAATCATTTGCTTTTAATGGTTTGCCTAAGCTTGTTTTTCCTGAAGGTACACCTGCTTCAATTGCTAATTTTCATGAAGTTTTGGGTCAAGTTTACGATTCAATGAAACCAGAAATAAATCAGATTTGCAGTGATACTAGGGATCAAGCTTCTGAATCATTTAACCAGCTAGTGAGTACTATTAGACAAGCTATGGATCAAGGTAATTCGTCGCTTCAGCAAGATTTAAAATGGCTTATTGAAGCAAGATTAGGGCTTGTCGAAAGAAGGTCAGGTCAAAGTGATCAATCTGATAGTGTAGAGCGAAATAGGTTATCAGAGATTCAAAATGCACTAGGCTTAAATTAAATTCTATTCGAGTTGAGTTTGCTCTAGCTCATGTCATAACTTTTTAAACATAGATGTTTGTGACAACAACCTTCGTCCGGATGTAACCATTCTGACTCACCATCTTCATAGAATTCTTTTTTCCAGATTGGTACATCTTGCTTGATTCTATCGATTAGTGTTCTCAGGGCAAGAAATCCTTCTGGTCTGTGTTTGCTTGAAACCGTTAAGTAGATACTTGATTCACCTACAGGCATTTCACCAAAACGATGTACTGCCTGGATTTTCTTAATACCAGGGTCCATTGCAAAAATTTCCACAATAATTTTCTCGATTTCTTTTTTGGCCATTGGAGCATAAGCTTCATAACTTAGTTTGGTGACTTTGTGACCGAAATTATGGTTGCGTACAGTACCAGAGAAGCTCAAAACAGCTCCGCATTCTGGATCTTCAGCACTTTTATTTAGCTCTTCTATATCAATCGAAGCTCTTGTTATATCTATAAAGTAGTTCTTGTTCATATTTAACCTCCCGAAACAGGTGGAATGAGAGCAATCTCCTCGTCACCGGTTAATTCCTTATCTTCAAAGCAAAACTCTTCATTGACAGCAATTCTGGTGATCGCTTTAAGCTTCTCCAGGTCATTAAACTCAGCAAAAAAACTTTCAAGTAGTTCACTAGTTCTCAGAACTTGCTCTGATTTGAGTGACCATGAGCTTTGTCCAGCTCTATCTTTTAGTTGTGCAAATAGTTTAACTTTGTATTCTTTCATCTTCATACTCCAATATATTTAGCAAGCTCAGCTTTGGCTTGCTCCATAGACTCAGCCTTGATCATTACTCTACCGTTATCAAAAACGCTCAGGTTTTCAAAAAATAAATGCTTGGCATCTCCTTTGACTGTTCCCAGTTTACTGAGCTTGCTTTTTAATTCAGGGAAATTAAGTTCTGCTTGGAAGAACTCATAGGCGCGCGAGCAGCGATAATGGATTTGTTGCAGTTCTTTTTTGCCGTCAAGATATTCATAATCTTCAGCACAAGCCTTGCAAGCCTTTCTTTGACTAGGTTTGATTTTATTGATGCTCATGTCTGCTAAATCAAAGTGTAATAATTTCTCATCTATATTTTTGCCTCTAAGGTAGTCGATTGCATACTCTGCTTGGATCGAAGCAATAATAGAAGTCAAAGGAGAGAGCACGCCACTGGTTTCACAAGTATCTAGGGCGATACCTTGATCTTCAAACAAACAAGCAAAGCAGGCTTTGCCAGGCTTATGCAAATAGACATTGCCATAGTCTTTAACTGCAGCTGAGTAGATCCATGGGATCTTGTGCTTTGAAGCAAAGTCATTGATTAAATAACGGGTATAGAGGTTGTCACTACAATCAAGGATCAAGTCGTAGCCTTCAAGCAAGTCGATATTTTTATAATTCAGGTCAGTGACCACTCCCTCAACTTGAATCTCAGAATTGATATTGCTTAAGCGAGTAGCACCAATCTGGGCTTTGGCTTTGCCGACATCGTTTTCACCGTAGAGTAATTGCCGTTGTAGATTGCTTAATTCAACTTTGTCTCGGTCTATGACTAATATTTGCCCAAGACCAGCTCTAGCCAAAAGCTGTGAGCTAACAGAGCCAAGAGCGCCCAGCCCAATGATTGCAACTTTGGCTTGCTCAAGCTTAGTTTGCCCCGCTTCACCGAGAATAAGTTCTTGTCTTGAGTATCTCATAGTCTCTCCCATGGCATTAAAATTAACTCGACTTCATCACCAGCCAATAGTTCTTGCTCAGGTTTCAATTCAAGAAATGCATTAGCTTCAGTGCAAGAGCTCATCATATGAGAGCCTTGATGCTTGATTAATTCAAGTTCTTGGTTTTGCTTTTGGTAATGAACCCTGATGAAATTAGTTCTATTGCCCTTGTTTTTGATATCAGCTTTGACTTTGGCTTTGACTTTGTTTTGCTTAGAGGGGTAAGCCTGAGCTTTGAGTAGTAATGGCTGGATATAATGACTGAAACAAAACAAGGCAGAGACTGGATTGCCAGGAAGTCCAAAGACAAGCTTCTTAGCCTTACGCGCAAAGAATAAAGGCTTGCCAGGTTTTTGTTTGATCTTCCAAAACAATTGTTCAAAATCCAGTGCTGCTGTTGCCGCTTTGACAAAATCCTTAGTGCCGACAGAGACACCTCCTGAGAAGATTATGCAATCAGCAGCTTGGCAAGCTGACTCCAGTGCAGCGATGGTTGAATCTAGCCTGTCTTCAACCCTGGTCATAGAAATCAGCTCAGCCTTGGCTAGTTTAACCATGCCCTCAAGCATAATGCCATTGGATTCACGGATTTCATAGTCTCCAATTTCCTGGTCATCATAAGCTCTGAGTTCTGAGCCCGTGAGTATGATTGCAAGTTTAGGTTTTTTGTAGACCAGCAGTTCAGTTTGTCCAAAAGAAGCAAGCATAGCCAGGTGCGAAGGATTGATTTCGACTCCTGACTTGATAATTAAATCACCGCTTTGGATTTCTTCACCCTTGAAGCGTACATGTTCACTAATTTTCTTTGGTTCTACGACTATTTTGATTTTGCCCTCTTGGAGTTCAAGGTTTTCAATCGGTACAACGGTGTCAGTACCTTCTGGCAAAGCTGCTCCAGTACTTATTCTTACTGCCTGCCCAGCTTGGACTCTATTGTGGTAGGGATGTCCAGCGTGACTCTCACCAATAATATCAAGCTCGGTTTGCCCGTTCCAAACTATACAGAAGCCGTCCATAGCACTATTGGTGTAGCGCGGTAGTGCTTCTGGCGCTCTGAGATCTTCAGCTAGTACTCTGCCTAAAGCTTCACTGAGTTTAATAGTTTCAGTATCAAGCTCAAGTGGATTATCGCTGATAATCTTTTGAGCTTCAGTGATTTCAATTAGTTCTTTGCTTAGGGTCGCCATTACACTTTGCTGAGCTCCTTTTCAAGTTTGGCTTTGCCGTGATGGTCATGCCCTCCTCCCCAAATCATTGGGAAGGCATGAGTTAAACCAGGGAAGATTGCTTGCATGCTTTCTTTGGCGCCACGAGAGCTGCCAGGCAGAGTAATGATGATGCTTTGATTTTTTAAGCCAGCGATTTCACGTGAGAGCATAGCGTATGGAGTGCGGTCCTTACCGTGCCTGCGAATAGCTTCGGTAATCCCAGGGATTTCTTTATCCAGCAGCGGTTTGATAGCTTCGGGAGTGAAATCCTTTGGTCCAAGCCCAGTACCACCAGTGCTGATGATCAAATCATACCCGCGAGCTTCTAGCTCTAAGACTTTGCTTTGAATCTGTTCTATATCATCGGGAATGATTTCATAAGCTTGAATATCTACCAAGGCTTCGTGCTCTAAGAACTCCTTGATCACTAGTCCTGATTTGTCCTTGCGAGTGCCCGCAAAAGTAGAATCTGAAATTACGATGATTGCAGCTTTGAGTTTACGTTCATAATTGTCTTTGAAGTCAGTCTTGCCGCCCTTTTTGCTGCTGAGTTTGAGCTCTTTGATTGTTAAATTTTCATCGACAGGTTTGAGTGTGTCATAAAGATTAATTAGAGCTCCATAAGCAGCGTTCATTGCTTCCATCTCAACCCCGGTCTTGGCTATTGCATGTAACTCTGCTCTAACTAAAATATAATTGTCGCCAATTTCATAGCTAATATTGCAGTAATCAATTGGGATTGGGTGACAGAGGACAATGGTTTCTGGAGTTTTCTTTGCTGCTGCTATAGCACCAGCTCTTGCAATCTCAAGCACATTACCCTTGGGGACTGTGCCAGCTTTGACCATCTCTATGGTTTGAGGACTAGTTTCGATTCTACCCTCTGCTATTGCTTTTCGTAGTGTGTTGAATTTGTGATCAATATTTATCATTTAATTACCGCCTTTTGAAATTTTAAAAACTTTTCTAGTACAAAGCCTGCAAGTATTGCAAGAAATAAATTGTGAGAAACAAAGGAAATCAACGCAACTATAATGGCGATGATAAATTCAGTCTTGGATTCAAGCTTGGATGCAAAAGCCAGCATTTGCCAGGCTGCCATTAATAGTAAAGCCGCTAGAACCGGTATTGGAATCTGAAATAAAACATTGCGAGTGCTGGGATTTAGTGACAGCAAAATTAAAGCTATACCTAGGGTAATGGTTGAGGCTCCAGTTCTTGCTCCCATCTTATGATGAGCAACTATACCACCAGCTCCATGGCAGACAGGAAAACCACCAAAGAGACCCAGGAAAATATTAGATATGCCAATAGAATTGGAGAGGTTCTCCGCTTCAAGTTTTTTACTTTTGTTTGGATAAAGTTCTTGGGCGCTATCAGCAGCTGCATAAACTGCATTGCCAAGTGTCAATGGTAATTGAGGCAAGATCAAGAGAGGCAAGGCTTGCCATAGAATAGAAGGCTCTGGTTTGACTAAACTAAAATCAAGTGGCTGAACCAAGTCTACTGCAAAGCTGATGCCAGCGAATTTCACCAATAAGATACTGCTAACTACAAGCCAAAATGCAATAGCTAGTTTTGTAAATCTCTGGCTGAGATAAACAATTACTAGAATTATTGCAGCAAGCAGGAGGTTTAATTTGAAATTTGCTTCAGTACTAAAAACAAATAAGCCCTTGTCTATTAGAAGCCCAAAAGCTTTACTGGCAAGGATTAAACCAATACCAATTTGCACCCCTCTAATCAAAGCAAGAGAGAAAATTTGTTTTAGTTTTGTAATTAGACCTGTTGCAGTCAAAACTAGCATTAATAGACCATAGAAAAAAGCTGTGCTGGCAAGAAAAGCTTGGTCAAAACCACTAGCTATAGCTATTATAGCCATTGCTTTGAGTGGTTGTACTGAAACTGGAATCTTGAAATAAAGTCCTGTAGCAATATAAACAATGCCCCATAGAATAAATAATTTGCTTGCAGAGAAGCCATTGAAAACAAAGAGTGCAAAAGCCAAAGGCAGTAAGATGCCTAAATCAGCAACGGCGCCAGAGAGTTCAGATAGTAATAGTTCTAGTTTTGACTTCATTTAACCACCTATGCTTGCCATTGATTGTGAACTAGGCTGAGCTAGTCTTTCTGCGGCATAACCATCTTCAGCTTTGAGATAGGCTGCTGCTCTAATTGCCTCGCCCATTGCTTGTTCACTGGCTCCTGCTCTAAGCATTGACCTCAGGTCCAATACATCAGCCCCATAGAGGCAAGTCTTCATCATGCCCTGAGAGCTAAGTCTTAGCCGAGAGCAGCTATCACAAAAAGTTCTTGAGTTGCCAGCAATGATTCCGATTGTACCTTGGGCACCGGGTACTTGATAAATATATGCAGTTGAATTGAAGCCTTTGAATTCAAGATCTTTGAACTGATTTTTTAAAACAGCCAAAATACTTGCTTGATCCCAAATTAAATCACCAGCCTTAAAAGAACCATTGAACTGCATTTGTTCGATAAATATCAGTTCAAGT
>JAPPOW010000012.1 GCA_028817775.1 Candidatus Melainabacteria bacterium
TCCTAACGGCCTCGCTCACAAACATATCCCTACTTTATATAAGAAAGGAATCCATTGCATAGATCTAAGTGCTGACTATAGATTTAGCAATTTAACTTCTTATGAAACCTGGTATGGCTTCAAACGAGAAGACCAAGAAATCAACGACAAGGCAATTTATGGCTTAGTTGAATTTAAGCGTGAGCAAATCAAAGCAATTGATGGCACTGCAATCATTGGTAACCCTGGTTGTTATACCACTTCAGCGATTTTGGCTTTGAGTCCATTAGTCAAGAACAAGAAAGTAGAACCTGGATCAATCATTGTTGATGGTAAATCTGGCATTAGTGGTGCAGGGCGCAAAGCTGCCACCAATTTACTTTTCTCAGAAATCAATGAATCTTGTTCGCCATATAATCTCGCTGGCAAACACAGACATGGGCCAGAACTAGAAAGCTTTTTCTCAGAAATCTCAGGACAAGAAATCAAGCTAACTTTCTCGCCACATCTAGTTCCAATGTCTGTAGGCTTGCTTACTACTTGCTATGCCAATCTTGATTCTAATGAAGCAGAGCTGCGTAAGCTTTATGAAAACAGCTATGCCAACGAAGAATTCGTCACCCTACTAGAGCCTGATCTCTACCCACAAACCAAGTGGGCACTCGGTACCAATCAAGCATTCATTCAAGTTAGTTATGACGAGAGGCTCAAGCGTGCCATCATCACTTGTGCAATTGATAACCTGATGAAGGGGGCAGCAGGTCAAGCGGTGCAGAATATGAATCTGGTTCTAGGCTTGGATGAAGCCACAGCTTTAGCTAAATAAATCAGTCATCACCAACTGAGGACGAACAAAACTTTTGAGACCAGAAATTGCACGCTCATAGCGCATCACCTGCTCAGCATCACCCAGCTTAGAACCGATACTTTGGTTTTGTAAAATTTGCAAAGCTGCAATTAGATCTTTATTTTCCTGGCTTGAAACTTGTTCAGCTTTAATAAGTTGTTGCAAACGAGAGCTGGCTAAATTAGAAGCAAGAAATTCTTGCAGGTCAGCGGCAAGTTCCTTAGCAACTTCATCGTAATCAATTTGACTATTGTCATTAAGTGCAAAAACTTGAGACCTACTTACTATAGTAGAGAGAACTGATTGCTTAGATTCAGCCATCAGCACAAACAAAGTATCTGCTCTTGCTTCCTCTATTGTTTTGAGTAGGGCAGCAGAGGAGCTAGCATTGAGGCAATGCGAACTTGCATCCTCTATAATGATCACTCTAAAAAATTCTGAGCTTTGAGAGAGTTCGGATTGAAGAGCTCGAATTTGCTCTATCTTTATTACTTGTTTGTGACTATCTTCATTAGGGCTTAGGTAAATTGGTGTCCGTGGGTGAGTCCCCTCAGTAATCCAACGACAGTTCTGGCATTCACCACAAGCACCTATGTCATCCTGAGGAACGCCAGTCAGCCTGTCCTGAGTGAATGCGTCAGGATCAGGACCTCCCCGCTGCGTGCAGTTGAGAATCATATTGATCTGCTTAACCAATTCAAACTTAGCTTCCTTATCATTACCACTAAGTAAATAAGAACGTGCTAAACGCTCCTTGGTTAAGGATGAGTTAAAGAATTCAGCTATAAAGTTATGTTGTGGGAGGTTTATCATCAAACTGTCATCCTGAGGGAAGGCGCAGCCTAACCGTAAGGATCTCATCAATTTGACAGAGGGATCCTGACGTCGCGCAAAGCGCTCCTCATGATGACAATATTAACAGTTCCCCCATTTGGACTAAAATTAAAAAAACTTCATCGCCCTTAACCCAGGCATAACCCCAGTATGCATTTATCTATGTGTACTAATCTTTCGGAGATTTTTACCGATATTTAGTACAGAGAAATCGTTTGCTTAAGGATAGTCGATGTCCTAGCAGTAGTTAAGAAGCTTAGCCCTCGGGCCCAGCAGACTAACATCAAGAAAGGAGAACAACCATGTCATTAACAGGACGTAACCCAACAATTAGACTGTCAATCATCAGATCACAGATTGACAAACAACAACAAGTAATTGCTTTACTTGAAAACAGACTTCAAGAAGCAATCCTAGGTGGAACAGATGTAGGAGATATCTACGGTGATGGAGATTTAGAAACTATTCTAGATCAAGTCGCTAGAATCTATGGTGATGATCAAGTAACAGATTCAAGGTTTGACTACTTACGTGATGCGCAAGGTGCAATCGTTCCAGGCGCAGATAATCAACCACAGGTTTATCAATTAGATGCAGCTGGAAACCAACAACTCATCAATGATGATACTAACCTCGCTGGTGATTATGCATTATTCGATGCAAACGGCAATGTGGACGCAGATGAGTATAATCGTTACACAACTGATTATAATAATCATTATGGTGCTTTGCCTCTAGCACAGCAAGGAGTAGCCGCAGAACTTACTGATACTTTCACTGATTTAACCGGTGCTATGCACAAAGGTGTACTAGACTTTCAACAAGTTGATAGTAGTGGTGAAGCTCTTCCTCTTGAGCAAGATGGTATCAGACAGTTACTTTATCAAGCTAGAGCATTGATGGGTGAACTACGTGTTGAAGAACAACACTGGAACGCTGAAGTCAATGAAGAGAAATCACGTCGCAAAGAGCTAGTAGAGTTTACCAAGGGATAATAGGTAGAACGCTGTAGGGCTGTAACGCTCTAACGCTGTAGCGGAAAATTATAATTTCAAACCACAACAGTAGATTAGAGTACCAAGCCTAAAGCCCGTTGCAGCCTTACAGCGCTAGAGCGCTACAGCGTTCATACGATCATTCCAGCATCGCCTATGTTCGTTTCAAAATACTTTGACGGCAGGCTGATCTTATCAGCCAACTTATAAGCAAGAATTTGTGCATCCAACAAATTCTCAGCCACTGCAGTGGCACCAAAAACCTCAGTTTGATTTCCCTGAGATCCGTTGTTTGCTGCTGCAAGTCCATAAAAGAGTAATGGTAAACCAGAGAAGTTCTCCTCCAAATTCTTTTGTTCGGACCTCATGGCATCAATTGCTGCTAAGTTTTGCCCAAAGCCAAGCACTGCATCTGCTGCAATCACATTGACAGCAAGTGCTGAGCCAAGGTACTTATGCAAACCCTCTTTGTAGAAACCTAAATCTTCTGAAGCTGAAGCTGTAATTAGTTCAAACAAATCTTCGTCCAAGAGTGGCAAGATTACTTGTGCATCAGAATCAGCAAGGCAAGTTCGGTATTTAATAAGCTTAGGCTTGTTATGATCACGCTCATCAAGCACTATATCAAAAGCCAAAATCCCAGTATAAGCACAACCATCCTCCGCTAGTGCTTTAATACTTGGATCAAGAATAGTAGCTCTAATTTCCTTCATGAGCTCAGTAGTGAGTACTGGAGTTGGCGCGTAGGCGCCCATATCCTGATAACCGTCATTCTCATTGGTTTCACGGTAAGTTTGTACTGGCAACAAGCTTAGCGCTCTCTCACCATCACAAATAGTATTAATGGTAATACGCGGCCCTTCAATAACTTCTTCAAAAATCACCTTGGAACTAGTACGCTGCAAGAAACGGTTTTTAAACATAGTCTGAATCAACTTCTGCGCTTCTGCTACATCACAAGCAACGCGGGCAGGTGTATTGGTCTCAAACTCTTGATCAGCACAAATTCTAATTGGAAAACTAGCTCGCTCCAAAAAAGCTTCTGCCACCACCTTGTTCTCAAAACAAACAAATCTTGGTGAGGGAATTTCATTACGGTATGCAAAGTCCCTTGCAAACAAGTTTGAAGCTTCCAGCATTGCAGCAGCCTTAGTCGGTCCCAAAATTAATTTACCGTTCTCTCTAAATAAATCAACAATGCCCTTGGTAAACAATTCAGCTTCACCGACAATAGTCAAATGGATATTACGGGCAATTGCTATTTCAAGCAAACGATTAGGATCGTTAAGTTCACAATCCAAAATCTCTGCATGCTCAGCCAGCGCTTGATTACCCGGCGCCAGCAAAACTTCTATCCCAGAATACTTTTCAGAGGCTCTTAGCTTCCAAATCAAAGCTGCTTCTTTAAGCCCAGAGCCAATTATAAGGACTTTCACGCAGCTATTATCTCACGAGAACATAGTTCTGTCATCACCCCTGTGTCATCCTGAGGAGCGCTTGTGCAACGCTAGGATCTCCCAGGTTCTGCAATGAGATCCTGGTCCTGAGCGAACGCGTCGGGATCAGGCTACGCCTTCCCTCAGGATGACGGCAGGAATATAATCAAGCAAGTCAGAAGCCATTACTGAGTATTCAGAGAGTTGCTTGGCAGCAGCTTCACCTGCCTTGGCATGTAAATAAGCTCCCAAAATAGCAGCCTGTGTCAGGGCAGATATCTCACAGGCTTGATAGAAAAATCTTAAATTTGGGTGCCTAGCTTGAACTGTATAGATTTGAGCGGACAGCCCAGTAATTAAACCAGTAAGCACATCGCCAGAGCCTGCTGTTGCCAGTCCAGAATTACCAAAAGGTACCACAAAAACTTTGCCTCCAGGATCAGCAATAATAGTCGGCGAGCCTTTGAATAAAATTGAAACTTTGTATTTCTGAGCCTGCGCTTGCAATTCTTGCACTAAGTCTATTGGCTCAAGCCCTGGCTTCAATTCTCCAAACAATCTGCTGTACTCTCCAGCATGAGGTGTGAGCAGAACTTCTCCTTGATGTTTAGCAAGTAAATCCAAATCAAGACTATTAATACCATCAGCATCAAGAACCATTGGCGCTTGATAATTCTCAAGTAAAGTTTTGATTTGTTTTTGCTCACCCAAACCAGGACCTAAAGCTAGTACTGCTGGAGTTTTCTTGTCATCCTGAGGAGCGATAAGCGACGTAAGGATCCCATCATCAAACTCTGCACTAATCGCTTCAGCAAAACTAGTTGCAAAAATCTTACGAGTCTCTTGATCAGTAATCACCTTAAGCAAACCAAGCCCTGATTTATAAGCAGCACTAGCAGCAAGTTTGAGAGCCCCTTCCATACCTGGACTGCCAGCCCATAGTGCGGCATAGCCATGGTCATATTTAGAACCAGTGGCAACCCTTGGTGGCATTAATTGTTTAATTGAACTAGCAAAGTAAACTTGTGATTTAAATTCCTGCTCAAAAATTTCTTGCGGGTAATTAAGATTCTGCACTATGGTCAAACCATAATTTGCCCGTGCCGGAAAGAAGAAACTGCCGAGCTTAGGATAACCCATTGATAAAGTTTTGTGAGCTCTAACTGCAGTACCATTAAGTTTGCCATTATCGGCATCAGTACCAGAAGGAAGATCGACTGCTATCGTTTCTACCATCGGATAGTTTTCATTGATGAATCTAATTAAAGTTGCAGCAGGCTCTCTAGTTTCACCACTAGCACCAAAGCCAAGCAAAGCATCAACAAAAATATAGCGATCAAATTTACCAGTAAATTCTTTAAACTGCTCTTGTACAAATTCAATATCAGCTACATCATTGATAAAGCAAGGACTAAGTTTTTGTTGCTCTAATTCTTGATAAGCAAGCAAAGCCTCATTTTGATATTGGCTAGCATCACCAGTTGCAAAGACCGTAACTGGATATCCCTGCTCTGCTAAATAAGCAGCAGCCAATAAACCATCCCCACCATTATTACCAGTACCAGCAAAAACCACCACCATGGTTTTACGTCCCTGCTTTTGCAAGTCAAGATAGCGGCTAATAATTAGATCAAATAAACCACGAGCAGCTTTTTGCATATATTCAAAACCAGAGCTGGCTTCAGCAGCCCGCTTATCGAGTTGAGAAAATTCAGATCTTGTTAATACCGGGATCATTAAGAACCAAAATAGCACAAATCGGTGTTATAATCTTTGGCTCAGTAGGGGGTATAACAAGTGGTCCTGTAGCTCAGTTGGCTACGGAGCAATTGAGACATACCCCTTAATTGCGGAGATCACAAAAAACAGTCGACTTGTCGACTGCGGTGGGTATAACAAGTGGTCCTGTAGCTCAGTTGGTTAGAGCAGTCGACTCATAATCGATTGGTCGTGGGTTCAAGTCCCCCCGGGACCACCATTGTTTCAGTTGATATATCTCAAAAGTTCATCATAATGAGCCGAGTTGC
>JAPPOW010000191.1 GCA_028817775.1 Candidatus Melainabacteria bacterium
ATATATATCACCGGTGACTCCAGTGAAGGTATTAGTTAGTTCTGCAGCATTAGTGGCAAAAGCCTCAGAACCATAGTTTGCAACAAAGTCACTAGCATATCTATTGTATTCAGTCTGATCAATGTCACCGTTTTCATTAAACAAGCTATAGTCACCTGCTAGATTAGTATCATTATTGATAAGTTCTTGGTTACCATTAGCATCCTGTTGATAAACTTGCGCGTGACCATTAGCATCAGACAAGATTTCACCTTGCTCATCACGCAAGTAGTCAAATCTTGAATCTATTATAGGGTCATCGCCATAGATCTGGGCAATTTCTCTAAGTAGAGTATCAAAATCTTGATCTTGATAAATATTAGTAACATCAGTACCACTCAAAGTTCCACCAGGAAAAACATTGCCTACATCAGTACCGCTCAAACTATCAGTAGGGAAGACATTGCCGGCATCAGTGCCGCTCAAACTGCCACCAGAATAAACATTACCAAGATCAGCTCCACCCAAAATAGCTTCAAGGATTCTATTTTGCACAATATTGATAGCTTCATCTTTCTGTGCGTTACCGCTAGGCTGTACATTAAAACCGTGCATAGCATCAAGCACACCACCTAATTGAACAAGCTCTGTATTGATTGCATCAATACTTTGATCTGATTCACCCAAGAGTGATGACTCTGCACTCCTTTCCAAATGAGCAATTGACTCATAGTAAAGCTTAACAGCTTCTGTTTGACTTGGATCATAGATCTTCATTGCTTCAGCCTTCCAGAATTCATCTCTAGTATCCCAAAACTTAATAGCATCATTGGTCTTGGCAGTTTGATCAAGAATATTGTTGATATGATTTGCAGCCTCTTCTCTACCAGAGTTTTGCCATTGCTCTAAAACATTGTCCAAACCAGAAATATTTTTATTAAAGAAATTAACTTTGAACTTAGAGAAAGCAAAGTTCTCAATAGCCCTAGCTTGAGTTGTAATCTCCTCACCGTAAATATCAGCGATCTCTTGATCCGTATTGAGATTTAATGGCGGCAAGCCCTTGGATAAATTATCTAGGTGCAGTTCTAACTTAAACAACTCAACTTGAATTGCCTGAGTATCTTCAGCTGACTCACCAAATGCTGCAGCCTCATAACGCCTCTCAAAGTCTTCTAAAGATTGATAATGCAAGGCTCTTGCTTCTTCAACATCTGCGCCAGCTGGATAGACAAGCTGATCTTCTTTAATCCAAAAACTAGACCTGGCGGCTGCAAATTCACTTAAACCCTGAGTAATCTCTAATTGGTGATCAATCTTAGCAAGTTCTTCTCTAACATTATCTCCATCATGATTTTGCCATTCAGCACGAATTTCATTAAGACCATTAATTTGACTTAAATAGAAATTCTGTTTGTAATCAAAGAAATTTACATTCTGTTCAATTCTCTCATCTGCAAAGCTTGGATTATCATCAAGACTTAGTTCCATCGTGTAAGTTGCAAGCGTCTGTCCAAACTGAGCTAAGAAATCTTGGCTCACTACAGTATCAGCATCGAGACTACCAAAGTCAGCATTAGCAGCTTGCCAAGCACCTGTAAAACCACTGTAAGTGCCAAAGAAACCAGCATCTCCATAAGCTTCAGCCACATTATCAAAGAGGGTTTCCATAGTTAGCTGGGCACCAGAGCTTCTTAATTCTCGAACGTAATTAAGAGCATTTTGATGTTGCTTGCCAAGACCTAATTCAACTGTACTCAAATGATCATCACTATATTGAAAGATTTTACTGAGAAGAATATCCATGTCCTGCATACTAATATCCTTGGTAACTAAATCATCTAAGCTATAACCTTGCTCAAGCAGAGTCTCCTGAAGTTTTCCAGTAATCCCATTTAAGCGATAGAAGTCTGGTGAATTTTCATCTTCAGAAAGATAGCTATCACCATAGACTTCAGCCAACTCTTCAAGTAAGCCAAGTGCACTTGGCTTAAGATCAGAATTGCCATCACCCAAGATCTGTACTTCCTGCAAACGACGAGTTAGCAAAACTTGTGCATCCAAATGCTGTTCTCTATCATAATTTGAAGCAATACTAGCCTCAAACTCATCAACAATGGATTCTAGATCTGGATTCATTTCTAGAACCTGAGTCAAACTTTCAACCAAAGCTGGCTCCAAATCATTGTCCCGAATCTCTGTCAAAACAGCCAAAACTTCTTCCTTACTAATTTGGCCATCAGGGTCTGTATCAACTCTTGCGACCAAATTCTGTAGCTCTGCAAGATTAGAATTATTCTCAAGAATCATATTTGTAATAGCCAAATCTTGACTAGGTATTTGATCTGCTCGCTGGTCCAATACAGTCTTGATAGCTTCTTGGTTTGAAACCACACCGTCATGATCAGCGTCAATATTATTCAAATTCTCATTAATCCTTTGAGTATTTTGGTTAAATTGCATCAAGCTAGCAAGCCCTCTGTCAGAATTTTTCTGGCGCAATTTGATCAGGTAGCTCATACTCTCGCGATCAGAGATGCTACCATCTTGATTAGTATCAAATGCTCTTGCAAAAGCAAGTTTGGCTCTCTTGACTCCTGGACGGGTTCTGAGTGGCATAGCTCTTAAGTTAGAACGCCTTGATAGACTGCGACTGCGCGGGCTTCTGCGGCGAGAATTAATCCTAAGCGCCAAGCTTGAGCCTCTCGTTATATCGTTTATTATAGATTTTGAAACTCTTTTTGCCCTAAGACCGGCACCTGTTAATTTTCTTAGTCTTGAAGGAATAGCACTCTGTCCCTGTCTATTTCTTAATCTCCGCTCCCCAACAAATCTGGATACGTCATTATTCATAATGCTAACTATATAAATTTTCTAAGTTAATTTTTCATTAACTGGCAAGAAATAGTTGAAAATTAATCTGATGAAGTAACGATTGCAACTTGCAAACCATTAGCTAAGACTGGCAAACTTAAACCTGAATCAGAGACTGTAATTCCAAGCAAAGCTGAATTATCACGCACAAAATCAGCAACTTTGATTCCCAATAATGAATCTAACAAGCTAGAACTCAAACTCAACTTAGCTTCATTTATATATTCATCAACATCAGTTGCAGCCGGTTTAGTTTTTTGACCAGTGCTTAATAAAGTAGAAGCATAGCTTTTACCATCTTCATCAAATTTAGCAGGCAAATAATCAGAATGAATCAATTCAACTTGATAGTCTTCATAGCTATCTTGTTTACCATAGGGATTAAGACCAAACTCGATGGTATTACGCAAACCTTTACCTTGTAAGTCAGAAAAATATTCTTCTACTATAGTTAAACGCTCAGTATTGAGTTTGCTATCCACTTCTCCTTTGTCGTAGGAATCAATACTTGCTAATAAAGAATCACGCAAAGCCAGCAAAAAATTACTGGTGATCTTACTAACCCGAGTCGAACTAGCCAAGGCCATAGTATCCCAATCATTGAGCGGTTGAACTTGCTTATGAAAACCCTGGAATGAAAAGAAGGAATTAAAAGCCAGCAAGGTCAAAGCCAAAGCTGAGCTCACTACTAATAAAATAAGTCCCGGCATAAGAATAATAATCCTAGCAAAACAAGCGCGCTTTTATCTAGAGGATACGTAATTAACGCAATGCATTAAGCTAAATACATGCTTGCTTATCTCAAAATCCTAGTCTTTGTGCTGATTAGCTACGCTTTTGGCAAGACTATCTGCCGTGAGAAATTTGAGCGGACTAATTTATTACAAGATCTAGTAGTACATGCTGCAATCGGCATGAGCTCGCATCTACTAATCTGCCATCTACTTTCATTCTTGACTCAAAGTTTCAGTAAATCAGTCTGGATTAGTTTAGTTTTGATGACTCTTACTGTGCTTATTGCTAGAGTCAAAATCTTTGAGAAGCATGAACTGGATATCTATGATGGGCTTGCCACAGTTACCGCACTTGCTATTGCCGTGGTCTCACAAATGCGCTACCAATTAGTCGGTGACTCGGCTCGTTTTCACTACGCATTAATCGGCAGTATTACCAATAATGATATCTACCCACCTATCTATCCTTCTAATCATGAACTCTCGATGTCCTTCTATCATTTTGGTTTAGATTTATTTGCTAGCAATCTCAAAATCATTAGTGGAGTCAGTACTATTAGCAGCTCAGCAATGCAAGTTGCAGTAACAGCATTTCTTGCAGTCTTGGCTATCTTTATGTTCTTCAGATTCTTTATTGAGTCTAGAGCTTACGCTTTCTTTGCAGCATTCTTTTATATGTTTATTTCTCTCAACGCAATTGAATATTTCTTTAGAGAGATTGCACACTTTGGCACGCCTCGCTTCTTTGAAATATGGTCTCAAGTACTTAATATCTACGGCTCTGGTGGCATCAATGGCGGTCGAGGAGGGCTATTCAATATCACCCTACTTAGCTTGATTTTACTGATACTAACTAGGCTATCTAAGCTCAAAGAAGTGAAGTTCCCGATTGGCATAGTAATTCTTTCCTTCTTTCTCTATATGTTCAAAAGTTCACTCTGGACAATTGTAGTGCTAGCCACTGCACTCGCTTGTGCCATCCTGGTATTAAAAGCCATACTCAAGAAAGAGCAAGTCAAAGAATTAATTTTTGGCTCTGCATTATTGGGTCTAAGTCTCTACCTAGGCAAAGTAATTTGTTTCTGCAAAGCGCTAAGTTTTGGTTTCAATGGTATTGATCCAGTGGCTTTTGCTCCAAGCTGGAATTGGACTATGCACAGTCCTGGTTTCTTCAAACATTTTTACTCGATGGATTATCTCAGCCAATTACCAAGCCTGCCTGATCTAACTCATGCCACCCAAAGACCGCAAGCTAGTTTATTTTCAACAATGGCTCTAAGAAAATTTGGGGCACTATTTTTGCTGGCATTGAGTCTTCTGTTCTGGCAATTTAGCCGTAAGAAAATCAACAAATCAAGCTATCTACTACTGATAGCCCTGTGCTCACTGCCTATACCATTCTTGCTAGTCTTTGTCCCCAAACCCTTTGAAACCTTGCGTTTCACTTCATTTGTAGCAATCTCATCTAATTTATTTTTATTCATCAACCTTGGCTTAATTGCTCAAGAAATGCTCAAGAATTCTAAACTAAGCAAGATCATTATTATTGCAATTGCCTTGTTTTTCTCAGTGCCTGGAATCAAAGCAGCCCTACCCATTGGCGCCAAAAAATCTTACGGACTGCCGAGTGATAAATTAATCAAAGCACTAGAGCAAGTGCACCAAAGTGGGGACGTCATTCTCGATACTCAGTTCATGCACCTTGGTCATCATATTAGTGAGCTCGCTGGTTTTTATGGTATCGGCGGGCAGATGTACAAAGCTGATATGCGCAGTCGCTGGACTGCAATGGAAAGCATCAACCCTCTACTGCTTGAAGAGCTTAAAGTTAATTATGTACTAATCACCCCTCAAAGCAAAATCTCTAAATTGGGGCAATCAAGATTAGTTGCCCCTCAGCTATTTGAAGAAATCCCAAGCATTAGAGAGACTGATCCAAACTACAGGCTTTATAGATTCAAGGGTTCTGGTGATCTGACTAAAGAGCAGCGTCAGATTTTAATAAAAGAATACCAATGGGTTCTGGGCTATACAGTTGGCGAAGCTCAGTTTGCGCCACACAAGATCGATGGCAAGATCTATACTGCATCTAATAAAGCAGCTCTCAAGACTAAGATGGAAGAAGTCCGTCAGGAAATCCTCAAACAAAACAAATCTGTTGCTATCTACACTTGTATTCAAGCTATTCTGCGTTAAATCTATTTTGATAACTACCGTAAACCAGATTACAAAAATCTTGCCAAGTCTCAAGCGGTGGATAGTCCTGCCAAAGATCATCATATTCAATCATCTGTTCTGAAACCGATTGCAAGAACTGAAAGACCGGATTTTTATTTTCATTGTCATCTTGCGGGAACGGATAGGTTTCTCCTTTGGAACCAGCTAAATAAACCGGATGACCAGGGTCGGCATTATGCAAACAAGGGGCAATAAAATATGGATCTTGTTTGATACCATCAACTAGGATTTTGTAAACCATCAAACGAAAAGAATATGCC
>JAPPOW010000009.1 GCA_028817775.1 Candidatus Melainabacteria bacterium
GGATTATACTGCAAAATAAAGCGTATTTCTATTTTTATTTACTGGCTTGGGGTGTTAATATTTTCTTCATGTTCGGCGGCACCTTTGGTAAAGTTTTAAGGATTCTGACGCCTCTAATATTTTTGTTTACTCTCCAGCAGCCCTCTACTCTAGCAAAGCTCAAGAAGTCACAAGTTTTGCAGGATGTAAATTTTGCTTCTGAGCTAAATGTTTTTGAGGGTGAGCAAGAATTAGAGCTCAATATTACTACGAGCAAAGCGATTAAGAAGGTCATTGCTAAGTTCAAACAAAAACAAGCTAAGCAGGACAAAACTAAACATACTAAGATTTGCAAAACAAATGAATTAGTTTCTCAAAGCAACGGGGAATTTCTATACCAGCTTTCAATTCCATTTGATCAAAGCAAGGCTTTGGGTGATTGGTACCTATATCTCAAGTTGATTGGCAAGAACAAAAAACAAATAGTCTACAAAGCCAGATACTTAGATAGAATAGCTTTGACCAATAAATTAACTTTGATATCAGAGCAGCAAGATTCTGATGATGGAGCTAGTACTGAAGAGGAGCCCAGTGATAGCAAGAAGGGTCCGACCCCCGGTCCTGGCAATCCTAGTCCAGAACCAGAACCCGAGCCAACTGAGCCAGAACCCGAGCCTGAATCATTACTCAAAACCAAGTCTCTTGATCCAGTTAATGCTGATGCTCTGGAAGATGCTTCATCTTTGTATCACGGTAGTGGAGCAGTTCAAACTGGCGTGGATGAATCAATAATGGATGATACTCGTATTGCCATTGTGCGTGGTAAGGTCTTTGCTGTCGGTGGTGATCCGCTTGCTAATGTAGTAGTCAAAGTTCACCATCATGCTGAATTTGGGCAGACTAAAACTTTCAAGAATGGAGAGTATAATTTTGCTCTTAATGGTGGAGCTCAAGTAGTGTTTGAGTTTAGTGCTCCTGGTTACCTCACTGTACAGAGGCGGCTTACTGTCCCGCGTAGAGACTACTGGGTTCTGGAAGATATATTTCTCACCAAGCTTGACTCTCATGTTAATCAAATTGACTTGCATAGTGTTGGCATGCAAGTTGCCGAAGCAGATCCCGTGACAGATGAAGAAGGTACTAGGCAAGCAGTCGTGATAGTACCTCCTCAAACCAACGCAAAGTTGATTTTGCCAGATGGTTCGAGCCAGAGTTTGGATACTGCAACTTTAAGAGCAACGGAGTTTACGGTTGGACCCAATGGTCTTAATGCGATGCCTGGTAACTTGCCTCCAGTCAGTGGCTATACTTATGCGCTTGAACTGAGTTTGGATGAAGCTATAGAGGCTGGTGCCAGTAAGGTTGAGTTTGACAGGCCATTACCTTTCTATGTTGATAACTTTCTTGATTTTCCAGTCGGTGAGCCTGTGCCGGTTGGTTACTATGACCGGGAGCAATCCAGATGGATTGCAGCTAACAATGGGCGTATCATTAAGATACTTAGGATTGAAGCGAGCAAAGCAGTGCTTGATCTTACTGGAGATGGTATTGAAGCGACAACAGAGGAGCTTGAAGAATTACAAATTAACACTGATGAATTATTTGAGCTTGCTTCTCGTTATGAAGCTGGTAAAACTTTGTGGCGAGTCTTGATCGAGCACTTCACTCCTTGGGATTGCAATTGGCCTTATGGTCCACCTGGCGATGCGGTGCCACCACCAGAAGAAGCGCCAGAGCAAGATGATGAGAATGATCCAGATGATCCATGTAAACAAAGTGGTTCAATTATTGAATGTGAGTCTCAAAATCTTGGTGAAGTCGTTCCTCTTACTGGTACTGGTATGAACTTGCACTACAACACGGCAAGAGTCCCAGGACGCAAAACTGGCAGGACTCTAAGGATCAAGCTTGCTGATGATCGGGAGATACCAGGCTCACTTGAAGAGATAGAACTTACTATTCGCATTGCGGGTAAAAAAATCAACAAGATTTTTCCGGCTAATGCTGAGCAAGAATATATCTACACTTGGGATGGTAAGGATGTCTATGGTAGAGAAGTCTTTGGTTCAATGAAGGCTCATATTGATTTAGATTACAAGTACAAAATCCAATACTATGCCTCAAATGACGATTTCCAAAGATCGTTTGCATTAGCTAATAATGATGATGTTGATTCGCCGGCTCGGGTAATTGGTGAACGTGGCAATGAAACACTTCGTCTGACTCGTTCCTATACCAAAACTCTCTATAACAACGATGTCAATTCTCATCTAGGTTTTGGTGGCTGGTCATTGTCTAAACATCATTATTATGATCCTCACTCTGGGGCTTTGTTCAAGGGGGATGGAGAGATTGTTCATGGGGATAAGCTTGGTGATTTGCATCATACGATATATCACTCACAATATGCTGGCTCAGGTTTGGTCTATGATGTTGCAGTAGGTCCGGATGGTTCTATTTTTTTTGCTAGATATAACTCTATTTATAAAATATCTTCTAATGGCTCTGTAAGCAAAATTGCTGGAGGACTCCTAAGTTCAGCAGATGGTACTGAGGCACTTGATTTTTACTTTACTCAGTTGCGGTCTATAGAAGTTAATCAAGAAGGTGAGATATACTTTCTTGATCACAAGTATATAGCCAAGATTGGTAAGTCTAATAAGGTTGAAGTTATTGCTAAGGCACGAGGGGGGCGTGCTTCTGATGGTACTAGGGTTAGTCCTGAGGTAGAAATTGGGAGTTGTCTCGACATACAGCTTGACCATGAGGGTAATTTATTCTTCTATGACTTTGTTCAACTACGCAAGATTGATGGTGATGGAATACTTTCAACTATTGCAGGTAGGGGAGGCTGGCATGCAAGTCGTGATGACAATATCCCTGCTTTGGAAGCACAGTTGTATGGAATAGGTAGATTTGATATTACTGATGATGGAACGATTTATATTTCCATGGGTAATAAAATAAAGCGAATTAGCCCAGAAGGAATCATTACTACCTTTGCAGGGCAAGAGGGAGCTGGTTTTGATGGGGATGGAGGCTTAGCTGTTGATGCAAAATTCAACTATCCTACTCGTATAGCACATGACTCTTTGGGCAATATTTATGTGCTTGATAGCTATAACGACAGAATAAGATTGATATCGCCTGATGGCTATATTAATACTTATGCAGGCAAGGGCAGAACATCGCAATATGATACCAAACGTTATAACGGTTATTTAGCGACAGATGTATATCTTCGTTTGGCGCACGGGGTTGAAGTTGATTCTCAGGCTAATCTTTATATATCTGATTCTCTTGGTGGTAGTAGGGTGCGCAAGATTAGTCCTGCTTTCCCTGGTTATGGCAAAACCAAAATTGTAATGCCAAACCGAAGTGGCACTGAATACTATATCTTCAACAAAAAAGGTAAACATCTTCAAACTATTGATGCCCTAACAAACAAAGCTGTTTATGATTTTGCCTACAATGGCAATTACCTGATTCAAATTACTGATAGTTATGGCAACAAGACTGTGATTGATAGAGAAGGCAAAGAAATTAGGTCGATCACCAGTACTTATGGTTTGAGAACAGATTTTAGTCTTGGTATTGATGGTTATTTAAGTTCAGTTACTAACCCCGAATCAGATGTTCACCAGTTTAGTTATTACGACAAAGGATTGTTGAAGAATTTCACTAATCCTCGTGGCTATAGTTCCACGATGACTTATGACGACAAAGGTCGTCTCGTCAAAGATGAGAATGCTGCAGGTGGTTCTTGGACTTTGTCTCGTGAGAAAAAAGTTAAGCGAGCTTACAAGGTAGTAATGGAATCAGCAGAAGGTAAAAAACAAATTCATAATATCAAGAAGCATAGAGACGGTAGTTTGGATCGGATTGTAACTAGGCGTGGAGATCAAGTCGCAAAGCAAGTTATCAAGAAGGATGGTACTCATAAATTAACCAAGGCTGATGGTACCAAGGTTGAAACCAAGGTGGCTCCAGATCCTCGTTTCAAGATGCTGGCTCCAGTAGTTTCTGAGATCAAAACTACATTACCATCAGGCCTAGAACAGATATTGTCAGTATCAAGATCAGCCAAGTTTACTAACTCTAATGATCTAACGACCTTGAAAGAATTTACTGAGACTAGAAAAATTAATGATAGAAGTTTCAAACAAAAATATATTGCTACGGACAATACTTTAAGTTCTACTTCTCCAGAAGCAAGGTTTGAACTTACGCAGTTTGGTGCCAATGGTCAAATCTTGTCAGTAGCAGCAAGAGAGCGTGCACTTTTGACTTATGACTATGATGAGCGGGGACGTATCCTCTCAATTGCCAGAACTGCAGACGCTGAAACGAGGGAGACTAAATTTGAATATAATGATGATGGTTACTTAAGTACTATCACTGATGCTGAAGGCAATCTTAGTAGTTATAGTCGAGACTTAGTTGGTAGAATCCAGCGTCAGTATACTAATTCAAAGCATGAGCTTGAATATGATTATGATGAGAATAGTAATCTCAAGGCCTTGGATCCACCAAGTGACAAACAACATCAATTTGATTATGATCCAGTGGATTTGTTGACTCAATATGAACCGCCAGTAGCAAGTGATGCTGCTAAGAATTCTACTGACTATAGCTATGATTTAGACAAGAAGCTTACTTCTATCACCTTGCCTGACTTAAGGACTGTGGAGTTTAGTTATGACCCTGATAACAAAGAGGAGCTAACTAAGTTAAGTATTGATCGTGGTGATATTGAGTACCAATATTATGGTTCTGGTCAGCTTAAGTCAATTGTTGCTCCAGGGGCTGAAGTGATTAAGTATAAGTATGATGGCGAGTTGCCTATTGCTGAAGATCTGGATGGTACTGTAGATGGTGATTTTTGGGTTGGTTATAACAAGGATTTCAAACCAAGTTCTATTACAGTCAATGGCTCAGCTACTATAGGCTTGGCTTATGACAAAGATGGTTTCTTGACTAAGGCTGGTGATCTTGCAATTGAACTTAATGCTGACAATGCTTTTGTTGAAGCTACAACTATCAACGGTATGGTAACAAGCTACCGGCACAATGGTTTTGGAGAGACACTTGTTTACCAAGCTAATTATGCTGGCAATTCCTTGTACTCAGAAAATTACACTAGAGACAAGCTTGGTCGTATCAAGACCCGCATTGAAACAATTCAGGGTACTGTGACTAATTACGCTTACAGCTATGATGACCAGGGTAGATTGTCTGAGTTCTATCGCAATGGTACTAAGGTTCGAGACTATGAATATGATGTAAATGACAACCGAATTAAAGTTAATGGTGTCTCTGTTGCTGACTACGATGACCAAGATCGTCTGCTCAGTTATGACGGTACTAGTTATAGCTATGATCCCAATGGTAATTTGGTCTCTAAGACCAAGGCTCAGAAGACTACTCACTATAGCTATGATGAGTTAGGCAATTTGCTTAGTGTTACCAAGTCTGGTACTCAAATTGAATATATAGTTGATGGTAATAATCGCCGTATCGCTAAGAAACTTAATGGTCTAGTGGTACAAAGATTACTTTACAAAAATCAATTAGAGCCAATTGCAGAGCTTGATGCTGCTGGTAATGTGATTACTAGATATATCTATGGTGAAAAGTCTCACGTTCCAGCTTATATGATTAAAGCGGGTAAGAAATATAGAATAGTTTCAGATCATCTTGGTTCAGTAAGATTGGTAGTAGATCTCACTACAGGCTCTGTAGTTCAAAGATTAGATTATGATGAGTTTGGTAATGTCACTAGAGATAGCAATCCAGGTTTTCAAGCATTTGGTTTCGCTGGAGGACTCTATGATAGGGATACAGGCTTAGTTAAGTTTGGTGCTCGTGATTATGATCCAGAGATAGGTCGTTGGATTTCCAAGGATCCAATCTTGTTTAATGGTGGTCAGGTTAATTTATATATTTATGTTGGTGGTGACTCGGTTAATTCAATTGATATTACTGGGGAAGCACGGTTTGGTTATGGACCACTAGTGTTTTTTGGTGGATGGATCTATATTCCTGCATAC
>JAPPOW010000176.1 GCA_028817775.1 Candidatus Melainabacteria bacterium
GCCTCATGAACTCAAGCGTCCAATCCAAAATATCAAAACTCTAGTTGAAACTTTAATTATGGGTGCCAAGGATGATGCCACTAGACTAGATGATTATTTGAGTAAGCTTAACCACGAGGCAGACCGCTTGGGAACTATGGTTCAGGATATGCTTAGTCTCTCCCATGTTTTGAGTGGCACAGTTGAGCTTAATATAGTTGAAATTGATTTTAATGAAATGCTTGATAAATTACTGGGCTTGGCTCAATCAAGAGCAAGTGCTAGATCAATCAACTTGAGTGCTGATTTGCCTGCCGGTACAAAAATTCAAGCTGATAAAAAATACTTCGAGCATATGCTTGCTAACTTGATTGATAATGCTATCAAGTACAATAAAGATTCTGGTCAAGTTAGTGTGACATATAAAGAAGGAGTTTTGAGCGTCGCCGATACTGGTATGGGTATTCCTGCTCAAGATCTAGAGAAAATTTTTGATCAATTCTATAGAGTGCAAGCTAGTGCTGATATTCAGGGTACTGGTCTTGGTTTAGCTATGGTGAGAGCAATTGCTGATTTGCATGGCTGGGAGCTTGAAATTGAGTCAGAACTTGGTCAGGGTACTAAATTTAGTGTAAAAATATAGTTTGATATCTTGATAATCTGTAAATACTCGTGTTAGTATTTGGGTTATGAAGTTTTTCAACAGAATCGAACGCTTCTACCCACCAGAACAAGCTCAGCAGATCTTGAATGCAAGACCGGAGTTTGTTGATGGTGCTCATGCTGCTAGTGATTCTTCTGATGATGACTCAGCCTTAATTGAACTCTTTAATCCAGATTCAGCAAAAGTTTCATTAGAGGATGCCCAACTTGCTGGTAAAGAAGGACAGGAGGTTGATGCTCTATCCCTGATAGCAAATGAGATGGGCTTGTTTGAGGGTACTGGTGTTAATACCCTTGATAGATTGATGATGAATTCTGATGATGCATTTGATTTTAGTCCAATCTTTTTAGAAAATCTTGAAAAGCTAGTTGATGATCCAGAGCTTTGTCCATTTGATAAAAAGCACGCTTTAGATATTGTGGTGTTTTTGGATAAACAAGGCATTATTTCCCCACTGATTACGGCAAATCTTTTGACTCGTGCTGCATTTAATGATTTTGCGGTTGAGGATGAGCTGCTCAAACGTAGAGCTGCCTAAGCTATAATTATTAATAAGCTGATTAGATGATCGCTTCACTTTGTGGAGAGGAAAGTCCGGGCAGCATTGAAGCTAGGTTGCTGGTTAAGAGCCAGTGGGAGTGATCCCGAGGAAAGTGCCACAGAAAAATACCGCTCTGTGACTTCTCTAAGCTTCAAGTTCAAGGCTTGCGTAGCGCAGAAATTGGAGTTTAGAGAGGTCACAGAGTAAGGGTGCAAAGGTAGGGTAAGAGCCTACCAGATAGATTGAGAAGTCTATGCTAGGTAAACCCCGCCGAAGCTGCAAGGTCCAGATCTATTGCTTTTTGCAAGGCTTCATTAGCAAGAAGAAAGATCTCAATCCCGCATGAGGCCATGAGCAATCATGGTCCCAGATAGATGATCATCACTCGTAAGAGACAGAACCCGGCTTATTATCAGCTTATTGCATGGGGCGCTTTGCGCCCCTTTTTACTTCCGGGTTGTAACGCTCGTAACGCTTTGTATTGACAAAGCGTTACGAGCGTTACAACCCGGAAGTGTTAGAGTTCAGGATGACAATTATAGTTTAGAACTTGTGCCTATGTGGCTGAGTCTTCCGCCAGCTGCCTTAAAGATTTCACTAGCTTGTTCTTGGTTCTTAATTCCACCTGCTGCTTTGATATGAATCCTGGCGTCTGGATCATACTCATCAAGCTGGCTAGCAATGAATGAAATTAATTCAACACTTGTTGTCCTTAGTGGGTAATCGCTTTCAGTTTTGATAAACCCAGTGGAGTTTTTGTAAGCGAACTTAAGTTTGCTCAAATCACTATCTGTAACTACTTGGGCAAAGATATCGACAGTAAATTCAATACTATAATCCTCAAGCAGTTCACAAGAAAAAATTGGTTTAAGCCAAAGTTCTTTATTGTAAGTTTGCATTAAGGCAATATATGCTTGCAGTTCAGCGCGCAAAGCTTTGTAATCATGTTTAGTGACAGTGGTAAGATTAATCACAGGATCAAGTTCACTCGCGCCTGCTTCAAGTGCTGCCTTGGCTTCTACTAACTTTTCTTCTAGTGGGCTAGCTCCAATTTCTTTGACGATCTGAGCTTTGTCCTCATCAGAGTTGCACCAATGAACTTCAGTCGGAAAATCAATAGTTGCCGAGCAGCGAAACTGTGGCGCGTATTCTTCAACCCGGTCACTGCGGATACAAATCGAGTTGTAGTCACCAGCTTTGGCTTGGGCGGCTAATTGGTCCAGCTCCTCCTTGCTAGCTTCTGGCTTGAGATTGGTAAAATCAACTAATTTACTGTTAAATGTCATTTTGGCTTCCCTGGGAATACAATTTTCATTTTGGCTTCCCTGGGAATACAATTTTAACTTAAATCAAATTAATCCCGCTATAGAGCCCAAAATTAGTAAGATTTAGCTTGATGGATAGGGATGCTAAACATATTCCGCTGCATTTGCACACTGAGTTCTCCTTGCTAGATGGCGCTAGCCGGGTAGAGGATGTTTGCGCCAAAGCCAAGGAAGCTAATATGCCGGGGCTGGCATTAACTGACCACGGTACCATGTTTGGTGCCTATAAGTTCTATAACGAAGCAATCAAAGCTGGAGTTAAACCAATTGTCGGTTGTGAAGTCTATGTCATCAACGGTGACCACACCCTCAAGGGTAAGGAGCACAAGCTTAAACTTTATCACTTGGTTTTGCTTGCCAAGAATGACCAGGGCTATAAGAACCTGATCAAAATTGTTTCTGAATCTTGTATCAATGGTTTCTATTATAAGCCGCGTATCTCCAAAGATTTCTTGCGTGAGTATTCAAGCGATCTGATAGCTACTTCGGCTTGTTTGGGAGGTGAGGTTAATAACTTGGTGCTCAACAACCGTATGGATGATGCCAAGGCAGCTGCTCAAAGCTACAAAGATATTTTTGGTGAGGATTTCTATCTTGAGATTATGGATCATCACTATGCTGAAGACCGTCATGTTAATCCCAAGATAGTTGATATTGCACGAGAACTCAATATCAAAGTAGTTGCAACTAATGATAGTCACTATACCAATCAAGAAGACGCTAACGCTCATGACGCCTTGCTTTGCTTGCAAACCCAAAAGTATATTGCTGACTTCCCGCGCATGCACTTTTCGGCTCATGAGTACCTCAAAACTGGAGCACAGATGGAGTCGATGTTCCAAACTTACCTAGATCATGATCTTGTTAAGCGTGCTGTCTATGATGTGCCGATGGAGATCTTTAATAAGGTTGAGGATTATGAACTCTTGCGTAATCCCAAGATGCATATGCCTGACCCCAAGGTACCTGAGGGACATAGCTTTGAAACTTATTTACGGGAGATTAGTTATGAAGGTGCTCGTGCTCGTTTTGGCGAGGAATTGACGCCTGAACAATGTGAGCGACTTGATTTTGAACTTGAGATCATGAACAACTCAGGTTTTGCTTCCTACTTTATAGTCGTGTGGGACTTTATTAAGTGGGCGCGCGAGCATGATATTCCTGTCGGTCCTGGTCGCGGCTCGGCTGCTGGTTCTTTGGTGGCTTACGCACTTGGCATTACCAATATTGATCCACTCAAGTATGACCTGCTATTTGAAAGATTTTTGAATCCCGAGCGTAAAAGTATGCCCGATATTGATACTGATTTCTGTATTGAGCGCCGGGCTGATGTGATTGATTATGTGCGCCAGAAGTATGGTGAGGACTGTGTTTGCCAGATCATTACCTTTAACCGTTTGACTTCTAAGTCGGTGATCAAAGATATGGCACGGGTGCTTGAGTATCCTTATGCTCGCGCAGAAGAACTAGCGAAGATGATTCCAGTGGTGCGCGGGAAGCCACGTTCGATTACTTGGATGATTGAGAATCATAGTGACTTTGCTAAGAAGTACAAGGGTGACCCTGAAGCTAGAGAAGTAATTGATTTAGCCATTAAAAATGAAGGACTCAACAAAACTTTTGGGGTGCATGCTGCTGGGGTAATCATTGCTGATGAACCGGTTGATAGCATCGTGCCGATTTCTAAGAATAATGACGGTAGTATCATCACTCAATTTCCGATGGAAGAGTGCGCTGATATGGGCTTGCTGAAGATGGATTTCTTGGGCTTACGTAACCTGACCATGATCAAAAAAGCTCTCACCATTATTGAAGAGAACTCTGGTGAGAAAATTGATATCGATGCTATCTCAATGGAGGACGAGAAAACCTTTGATACTGTTTGTACTGGTTTTCTTGCGGGGATATTTCAATTAGAAACTTCTGCTGGTATGCGCCAGATTGCTCGTGACTTAGCGCCACGTAGTTTGGAGGATATCTCAGCACTAATTGCACTCTATCGCCCTGGTCCACTGGATACTGGGATGATCGATGACTTTATCGATAGGAAATCTGGCAAGCAGCAGATTAAGTATGAGCATCCATTACTAGAGCCAATTTTGAGTAATACCTATGGAACGATTGTTTACCAAGAACAGATTATGCAGATTGTACAATCGCTTGGTGGTTTTTCACTGGGTGAAGCAGATTTATTACGTAGGGCTATGGGTAAGAAGAAGCCTGAAGTCTTGCTTCCTTACAAGGATAAATTCCTCAAGGGTTGTTTAGAGAACCAATGTGGGCAGCCGATCTCTGAAGAGCTTGGGGAAAAGTTGTTTGAACAGATGTTAGCTTTCGCTGAGTACTGTTTTAATAAGTCTCACTCAACAGCTTATGGATTTGTAACTTACCAAACTGCCTATCTCAAGACTCATTACCCAGTTGAATACCTCACTGCATTATTCATGTCATCTGGCAATGACAGTGATAGATTGAAGTCTTACTTGGTTGAAGCTGAAAGGATTGGTATCAAAGTCATCCCTCCGGATATTAATCTTTCTAATGTTGATTTTCGTGCCATTGTTATGGACAACTCAATTGTTTTTGGGATGAAGGCAATCAAAGGTGTTGGTGATGGTCCTTCTCAATCAATAGTCGAGGAGCGTAATAGTGGCGGTGAGTTTAAGTCTTTCTTTGATTTCTGTTGCCGTATTGATCATAAGAAAGTCAATAAGAAAACAATTGAATCTTTGATTAAATCAGGTGCTTTTGATGCGCTTGGTGCTGGACGTAAAGCGATGCTTGATAATTTGGAGAGTTTTATTGCTCGTTCTAAGCGTAGGCAGGAAGAAAAATCACGCGGTCAAGCTAACCTGTTTGCTGCTCTAGGCGAAGCTGATGAATCAGTGGCTTCTGTAGTGACTCCTAATTATATGAATGGTGAAGCTGATGAGTTCCCAGAGCGTGATTTACAGGCAATGGAGTATGAATTGCTTGGTTTGTTTGTTAATAACCATCCAATGCAGACAATTGGCGAGCTTGTAAGCTGTGTGGCTGACCAAGAGCTTAAAGAATTGCAGGACAAAAATGATGGTTCTCGTATCAAGGTTGCTGCCTTGATTACCAGCTTCACCCGTAAGCTAACTAAGAACAAGAAAAATATTTGCATACTTAATGTTGAGGATTTAGAGTCAAGAGTTGAAGCAGTCTTGTTCTCACGTCAACTAGAGCAATGTGAGAGCTTTGTTGAGAAAGGTAAACGAGTCTTGATCACTGGTACTTTGTCGAAGCACTCAGAAGGTGATCACAGTATTATGATTGAAGCCATGGAAGATATTGATTCAATGTCGACTCTTGAGTTTGATATCAATATCGATGAGCTTGATGATTACTTCCAGTTCTTGCATTCACTAAGAAACTATGCTGCAAGACCAGAATCTGAGGGTAATAAAATTATCCTGCGGAATATCACTAGTAAAGAGGG